>CAIMEK010000678.1 GCA_903839965.1 uncultured Acetobacteraceae bacterium
GCAGCATTCTCGACGGCAAGTGCGACATCGGCAAGGACAACATGCGCACCGTGCCGGGCAAAGCGGCCTGCGGTTTCCAGGCCCATGCCGCTGGCCGTGCCAGCGACCAACACACCGCTAGCGTTGCAAGCGTCGGGTGCGAAAGTCATTTCACCTCCAAGGCGATGGCGCAAGCCAGCCTGAACGTCGCTGGCGTCCGCTTCCGACACTAAACTCGCCCAGGCGGATGGGGCAAGACGTTCCTGAATGGCGCTTGATTAGCCTCACATGATGTAGCATGATTTGGACAGTGGTCTGAAGGCCGCACCACAACCCGCCGTGGGAGGGGAGAGATGTTGCTCGTCCGTCGCCGTGCCGTGTTGGCAGGTTCCGTCGCCGCAACGCTTCCATTTGCCGCGCAGGCACAGGACAAGCCCAGCAAACTGACGATCGTCTCGCATCGCGTCCATCAGCTTACCGCGACGGAAGGGCCGGGCGGCGATGTCAGCGCAGCCTGGCAGGCACGCACTGGCGTCGGCTTGGAGTGGGTGACGCTCGATCTCAATGCAATCCACGACCGCCTGTTCCGGGAGGCGAGCCTGTCGCGCACGCAGGTTGATATCGGCTTCATCCTGAACACGCGCGCCGTGCCGGAGGTACTGCGCCTGTTCGAGCCGCTCGATCCGTTCATGGCGAAGGCGCCGATCGAGAACTTTGACGATATGCAACAGAACTTTGTCGACGCATTCCGTGACCACAGCCAGGCAGGGGGCGGCCACGTCGCCATCCCATATCGTCACGCGGCCACCGGGATGCACTACAACGCGCAGATTTTTGAGGAGCGCGGTGTCGCGGAGCCGCCCGCCCTGATTGACGATCTCCTGCCGGTCGCTCGCAAACTGACGCACACCGGCGCGAACGGAACTCCTGTCGTGGCGCTCGGGTTCGAGGCCGACAATTATACGATGCTCTCCGAGATCGCGCGTGCCTATGGGGGAGACCTCATCACCGACGACTATAAGATTGTCGCCGATCAACCGCCTGCGGTGAAAGCGCTGACCCTGTTGCGTACGCTTTATGCCGAAGGGCATCTGCCCAAAAACATCACGGCGATGAGCCAGAACGATCTGATCGGGGCGATGCAGGCCGGGCAGCTCGCGCTGTTGCCCTTCCCGTGGGGGCGGACGGTGCAGTTCAACGACCCGAAGTCATCGAAATACGCCGGCAAGTTCAAGACGACATTCCTGCCCAACTCACCCGAGTTGCAGGCAAAGGGCGGGGTTATCTGCACGGCTGAGTTCTGGTCCATGGCAATTCCGCGAAATTCGCAGCACAAGGACCTCGCCTGGGACCTGATCCGTGAGCTGTCATTGCCGAAGAACACGATTGCCGAGGCGATCAACGGGAACGGACCGGTACGTGTTTCGGCCTATGCGGACGCGCGGTTGCAGGAAAAGCTTCCCTACGCGGCGCAGGAGGCCAAGGGACTGAAGTGGGCACGGGTGCCAATGCCGGCATTCGCCGCTTCGGCCCAGGCGAAGGACATCATTGTCGAGGAGACGCAGGCGGCGATGCTGGGGATGCAGAAGCCGGAAGAGTCGGCGAACAACATGGCCAAGCGCCTGCGCCCGCTGCTGCCGACGTAACCTCTGCCGCACGGTCATGCGCCGGTTCGGCCTGACCCAGTGGCTCATGCTCGCGCCGGCCCAGATGTTGCTGTGCGCGACCATCGCGCTGCCGGCGCTCGCCGTGCTGTGGTTGAGCTTTACCGAGAGTACGTATGGATCTGGAGGTAAGTTCGTCGGGTTCGCCAACTACGTCGCGGTCTGGCACGATGTCTATTTCTGGCGTGCGGCAAAGAACACGCTGATCGTCGTCCACATCGTCATTTACACTGAACTTTTTCTTGCGACACTGATGTCGGTGGGCTTCGCTGGACTGAAGCATCGACGGCTGCTGGTTTCGATTATCCTGATGCCATATGCGATCAGTGAAGTGGTCGCGGTGATCATCTGGAAATTTTTGATGGATGCGAACGTGGGCGCGGTCGCGCGCTCGTTGGTGGCGATCGGGCTGCCACAGATGCAATGGGCGAGCGATCCGAACGCTGGGCTTGCTCTCGTCGCAACCGTAAGCATCTGGCTAAATCTGCCGTTCAGTTTCCTGCTGATCTTCGCCGCCGTGCTGAGCGTGCCAAAAGAACGCCTTGAAGCGGCGTCGGTGGACGGTGCGGGAGTCTGGCGCCGCTTCTGGCATATCACGTTACCCGCGATCGCACCAACGATGCTGGTCGCGTTGGTGTTCCGCTACATCATTGCGTTTCGCCTGTTCAGCGAGGTGTGGCTCCTGACCGCCGGTGGCCCGGCACGGCGGACGGAGGTGTTGGCCGTGTACCTCTATAAGCAGGCTTTCAGCTATGCGAATTTCGGGATGGGTGCCGCGACCGGGTGGGTGATGGTTCTCGTCTCGCTGCTGTTCGGCATCGGCTACATTCGCCTGCTGCATTCCCGAGGTTTTGCACGTGGCTAGGCTCTTGCGTGCAATCGGCGTGCTCGCGGCAGTGATCTGGTCGGTGGTGCCGGTCGCCTTCGCCATTCTGTCCTCGCTGAAGGAAAACCGCGAGATCTTTGCCTGGCCGCCGCGGCTGATTTTCACCCCGACGCTGTCGCACTATGTCGATCTGTTCCAGACATGGCCAACCTACACGCCGACGCTGTTCAACAGTTTCATTGTAACGCTCTCTGCGACGGCGCTCTCGACCGGCTGCAGCCTGTTCGCGGCGGTCGTCTACTCACGCCATCGCGGCCGGTGGCTCGCAGCGTCGGCCCACTTCATGGTGGGGATACGTTTGCTGCCGCCGATCATCGTAACGCTCCCGCTGTTTCCGCTTGCCGACTCGCTCGGGCTATCGGACACCTGGACAGTGCTTATTGTATTGTACGCATCGTTTTTCGTCTCGCTCGGGACGATGATCCTGAAGGCGACGATCGACGCCATTCCCGACGAACTGGACTGTGCTGCGATGATCGACGGCGCTTCGGAGTGGCAGTTGCTGTGGCGGGTGATAGCGCCCCTCGCTGCACAGGGATTGATTGCGGCATCGGTGTTTGTTTTTATTTATTCCTGGAATGAGTATCTTTTCGCTTTCATTTTTACCACGTCGCGCGCGAAAACCGCGCCGTTGATCCTGAGCGAGATGATGTCCTCGCTGACAGGCGTCGACTGGGGTGTGTTGTTCGCGGCGGTGACGATCCAGATCGTGCCGGTCGTGATTTTCGTATGGCTCGTGCAGCGATGGCTGGTAAGCGGGCTGACGGCTGGTGCAATCAAGGGCTGAAGGTCAACGCGGCCACAGTCGTTGCCGACCAGCCGCGTGCCCACCCTCTTGCGCAGCCGGCAGCATGTCGGACTTGGGTCTTCGGCGGTGAGTGGGACGGCCGCGGCAGGGCTATGGGCCGTCGGCCGCCGCTGGCGAGGGTGTGGAGCCCGCTGTGCGCGCTACCTGGCGTGTACCGCGCCCGGTTCTTTGGACACAAGGTTGAGCTTAAGCGGCGGCGTTGAGCATTGCCTGGTTCCAGTTGGCTCGGGCGAGGTTGGGGCTGGCGTGGCCGTTCTTCTCAATCAGCCATTCAGCGTTGTATCGGGTGA
>CAIMEK010000679.1 GCA_903839965.1 uncultured Acetobacteraceae bacterium
ATCTGTGGCCTGGGCGCGCGCGGCCAGCGGCACGAGCCATGCCGTACCGGCGCAGGCCAGGGCGAGAAGGAGGGGAAATGTTCGCATGGGCGGCGCCAGCCTAGCCGAGCGAAGGTGAACGCTCAACGAAGGGTGAATGACGATGGTTCAGGATGCGCGTGCCTCGCTGGCCGCCAGGCCGCTGGCGGCGGCCTCGCACAGCCCGGCATGCAGATGCGGGTTCGCCGCCACGATGTCGCCGCTGGCGCGCGGATCGCCGCCAGCCGGATCGGTCGCATAGCCGCCGGCCTCGCGCACGATCAGCAGCCCGGCGGTGACGTCCCACGGCTTGACGCCGAATTCCCAGTAGCCGTCGAAGCGCCCGGCCGCGGTCCAGGCCATGTCCAGCGCCGCCGCGCCGAACCGGCGGACGCCGGCGACCTGCGGCATCAGCGCGCCGAGCGTACGGGCGAAGGCCAGGCGGTTGCGCGGGGAGACCGCGGCGAACGGGATGCCGGTGGCGAACACCGCCTCCTTGAGGTCGCGGCGGGCGGACACGCGCAGGCGATGCTCGTTGACGAAGGCGCCGCCGCCCTTCTCCGCCCAGAACATTTCGTCGGCCACCGGGGCGTAGACCATGCCGGCGACGATCTCGCTGGAACCGTTCTCCAGCCGCCGCTCCAGCGCGATCGAGATCGCCCAGTGCGGAATGCCGTGCAGGAAGTTGCTGGTGCCGTCGAGCGGATCGACCACCCAGCGCCAGGCCCAGTTCTCCGAACCGAAGGCGCCCGACTCCTCCAGCAGGAAGGCATAGCCGGGCCGCGCCTTGGTGAGGTCGTCGCGCAGCATCTGCTCGGAGCGCAGGTCGGCCTGGCTGACGAAGTCGCCGGGACCCTTCACGCTGACCTGCAGCTGCTCGACCTCGTTGAAGTCGCGCAGCAGCCGCTTGGCGGCGCGCTGCGCGGCGTTCTGCATGATGGTCATGTGGGCGGACAGGCGAAGGGCCATGAGGGGGGGGTCCGTGGGCGGCTCAGCCCTTGGAGCGCTCCACGTAGCTGGCGTCGTCGGTGCGCACCACGATCTTCTCGCCGGTCTCGATGAACGGCGGCACCGAGGTCTTCACGCCGTTGGACAGCCGGGCGGGCTTGTAGGAGGAGGCGGCGGTCTGCCCACGCACCACCGGGTCGGCCTCCACCACTTGCAGCACCACGGTCTGCGGCAGGTGGATGGCGACCGGGTCGCCTTCGACGAGGTCCACCATGACCTGCATGTTGTCCTGCAGGAAGGCGGCGGCGTCGCCGAGCAGGTCGGTGGGAATGTGCGTTTCCTCGTAGCTCACCGGGTCCATCAGCACGAGGTTGCTGCCGTCGGTGTAGGAGTAGGTGTACTCCTTTTCCTCGGTCATCAGCCGCTCGACGGTGTCGGCGGTGCGCCAGCGCTCGTTGGTCTTGTTGCCCGACTTGAGGTCGCGCATCTCCACCTGGATGAAGGCGCCGCCCTTGCCGGGGGTGATGATCTGCTGCTTCA
>CAIMEK010000680.1 GCA_903839965.1 uncultured Acetobacteraceae bacterium
CGGTTCCCTTGTTGCAATGCTCCGCCCATTTCGACTCAGCATCCCGCAGCCATGCCGCAAGGTGGCGATGTCCGCCGGCGGTGGCCGCCGCCGCGTCGAGCAGTTTCGATCCTTCGAGTGGAATCACCGCGGTCACGGTGTCCAACAGCCGGAACGGTGCGATCGTCTCCCCGAGCACGACCGGCCGGAGGAACTCCACCTCGACCGGCCCGCGCGGCGGCTCCACGGTGGTCCACGGATGCTTGTCCAACCGCCCAGCGTGCCCGTGCATGCGCGGCGCATCGCGCCGGCTTCCCAGCCGACCCGCCGGCTCCGGGTCCACGATGAAGAAACGCCGCGGTACGATGGTGGCGCCCTGCCGGAACCGTGCACGGTAGGGCGAGGCGCCCACCAAAGTGCGTTCGCGCGGCCAGGGAACACGGCTGTGGGTCAGCGCCCGCGTGGCTTCCGCATCATCGGCGTCCCGTCGCGTGAGGCGACCTTCCCAGCGGTCCACCTCGGCCGGGTGCGCGCCGGCCATTTGCCGCCGGCCGAAGAGAACACACGTACTGGTGGTGCTGCTGCCGGACTGCGCGCCAAAGATCGGCCAGACCCGCTCCAACGCCCAGGCGCCGGTCAGGCGGACGCGCGCCTCGCCCATCTGGCCGCCGCGCAAACCCGCGTACACCGGGGCATTCAGCGCCGCATAGGGCAGCACGAAGGCAATCCGGCCGCCGCGCTTGAGGTAACGTTCCGCACCGCGCGCCCAGAACAACGCGCACATGTCCTGCTGGGTCGCCAGGCTGCCGCCGACCCAGAGGTCATAGGCGCGCAGCGCCTCGCGCAGCCGGTCCTTCATGCCGGGGCTGAGGTGGCGATAGACGATCCAGGGCGGATTGCCGACCAGCACATCGGCCCGCTGCTCCGCGCGCGACAGCCAAACGGGTCGCACGAGATTGCGGAACACGAACGTCCAGATGCCGTTGCGCCCGGCTTTGAGCAAAGCCTGGAGGCGGGAAAAAGTCGCAGCCATGGCGTCGGCATCCGCCGACGCCGCCCCCTCGATGCGCCGCAACGCTTTTCCGACGGCCTCCGGCGTCGCGTCGTCGTCCAGGCCCT
The DNA here is from genome assembly GCA_903839965.1 of uncultured Acetobacteraceae bacterium. Classification (GTDB taxonomy): domain Bacteria; phylum Pseudomonadota; class Alphaproteobacteria; order Acetobacterales; family Acetobacteraceae; genus Rhodovastum. The sequence continues at coordinate 1,099 of CAIMEK010000680.1, forward strand.
GGTGCAGGGCGTCCAGCCCCTGCTCGAACACCGCCTGGTCCTCGGCGAAGCCGGCGGGGATATGCAGCGGCGCCTCGCCGGGAACCTCCACCAGCACATCGACGCTGACCAGGGTGCGGCGGAGATTCCATTGCATGGCGTCGCCGAGGAACACCGGCACACGCAACGCCGCCTGGCGGTCGGCCACAACATCGCCGAGCGCCAACAGCCAGGTGACCCGCGCCAGCGTGACCGCCACCGGGTGCACGTCCAGGCCGCGCACGTTCTCGGCGCAGGCATCGAGGATGCGAGCGCCCGGCCACCCGGCCGCCCGCCCGGCGGCGACCAGCCGCCTGACGGCATGGAACAGGAAGGTGCCGGAACCGCATGCCGGGTCCAGCACGCGCTGCGTCAACGGCGCGTCCACGGCCGCGGCGACGACGCGCGCGGCCAGCCAGTCGGGGGTGTAGTATTCGCCCAGGTCGTGCCGCTCGTCCGGATCGACCAGGCTCTCGTAAAGGATCTTCAGCACGTCCGCCTGCACGTCGCGCAGGCGGAAGCGGGCGGTTTGCTGGGCGACGTGGCGCACCAGATCCGCCCCGGCCGCCCGCTTGAGCGGCCAGTCGAAGAAATCCGCCTCCACGGCGCCCAGGATGCCCTCGTCGGTCAGCGCCCGGCCGGACAGCAACGCCGCGGGGTCATCGACCGAAAGATCGAACACCCGGGCAGCGATCGCCTTCACCACCATGGTCAGGTAGGTGTGCTGGAGGAACAGGCGATCGTCGCCGACCGCCTCGCCATAGGCTTCGCGCAGCAGCCCGTCCCACAGGTCGCGCTTGAGTTGCACCTCGGGATCGTTGCGCAGGGTTTCCCAAAGCGCGTTCAGCGCCAGCCGGGCCTGGCCGAAGGTGAGGCTGGCGCGGCCGAACGCCTGCGCCACCGCGCGCGGCTCGGGCAGGATGTCGGGCCGGTCGGACAGCAGCGGCTCGAGCCACGCCATCAACTCGTTCGGCCGGTCCGGGTCGGTGGTGTGGCGGGCCAGTTCATGCAGCGTGCCGGCGCGCAGCGTGTAGGCGATGAAGGTGGCGCCGTCGGTGGCGAGCCCGGTGACGGGGCGCGGGCTGGGCGACCGGGCGGCGGCATCCGCCAGGTAGGCGGGCAGACGGGCGAGCACGTCGCCAAGTTCCAGCCGCAGGTCGGACTTCAACTCGATGACGGTGGCGCCCCACATCGTGTCGATGCGGCCGGTGCCGTCCAGCAGGTAGACCTCGTGGCTGATTTCGCTGTACGGCGCGCCGAAGCCGGAGCGCAGCAGTTAGGTGATGTGGCCGCGCAGCGCTTCATGCCGCGGCCGGCCGGCCAGAGCGCGCACCAGTTCAGGGAGCCGTTCGGAATGCCAACTCATGGCGACACGATGCACTCGCGGACCGGGTTCGCCAATGCTGGTCCGACTCGGCTGCGGATGGTAGCCATGGATCGATGTCCACACCGCAAGCCGACCTGTTCGCCACGCCGGCGCCAGAGGCCGACCAGCCCAGCGCCGAGGTTGTCGCGCTGGTGCGTGCCCGGCTGCAGGCCACGCTGGCCCTGGTCAAGGCGGCGCAGGCGATGCCGTGGAGCGACCAGCTTGCCATCATCCGCGAAGACAATGCCTTCCGCTTCGGCAAGGACCTGCTGCCGCCGGCCGAAGGGGCCGCGCTGTGGGCGGAGTTCGACGCCGAGATGAACCGGCTTTACGCCATCATGAACGAAGGCAAGGAACCGGACCTGGGCGACTGACGGCACCGGCGCAGCCAGAATAAATGAATGGGTTCCAAGGGCCTCGCGGCCCTTGGTGGGGTCCAGGGGCAACGCCCCTGGGCTTGTTTTTATACTTGCGCCGGCGCCAGTGGCCCGAGCGCGGCGGCGATGCCGAAGTCGCCGGGGAGGGCGCCGCGGGGGAAGAGGCGGGTGACGTGGCCCATCTTGCGGCCGGGGCGGGCTTCGGTTTTGCCGTAGTGGTGCGGGATCAGGCCCGGGGCGGCGACGATTTCGGGCCAGAGGGCGATTTCGTCGGGGCCGACCAGATTTTTCATCACCGCGTCGGAGTGGCGCACGGCCGGGGGCAGGGGCAGGCCGGCGACGGCGCGGATGTGCATTTCGAACTGGCTGGCGGGGCAGGCGTCGATGGTCCAGTGGGCGGAGTTGTGCGGGCGGGGGGCGATTTCGTTGGCCAGCACGCGGCCGTCGCTGGTGACGAACATTTCCACCGCCAGCACGCCGACGAGGTTGAGGCCCTCGGCGACACGGCGGGCGAGGAATTGGGCGGCGGCGGCGACGGGGTCGGGGATGCGGGCAGGGGCGTAGGTGAGGTCGAGGATGTGGTCGCGGTGGGTGTTCTCGACGGTGTCGAAGGCGACCATCGCGCCGTCCGAGCCGCGGGCGACCACGACGCTGATTTCGCAGCCGAAGTCGACGAAGGACTCGAGGATCAGGGGGCGGGGGAAGAGCTCGTCGAAGGCGGGGGCGAGGTCGGCGGCCTCGCGCAGCAGGGCCTGGCCTTTGCCGTCGTAGCCGAGGCGGGCGGTTTTGAGCACGGCGGGGAGGCCGAGGCGGGCGACGGCGGCGTCGAGCTCGGCGCGGCTGTCGATGGCGGCCCAGGCGGTGGTGGGGACGCCGATGCCGTTGAGGAAGCTTTTTTCGGCCAGACGGTACTGGCTGATGCGCAGCGCCGTGGGGGAGGGGCGCACCGGCTTGAGGGAGGCCAGGAGTTCGAGGCCTTCGGCGCTGATGTTCTCGAATTCGAAGGTGATGACGTCGACGCGGGCGGCGAAGGCGCGCAGCGCCGACTGGTCCTCGTAGTCGCCGAGGGTGAGGCCGGCGGCGACCTGGGCGGCGGGGCTGTCGGGCTCCGGGGTGAGGATGTGGCAGCGGTAGCCGAGGCGGGCGGCGGCGATGGCCGACATGCGGCCGAGCTGGCCGCCGCCGATGATGCCGATGGTGCTGTTGGGGGGCAGGGCGACGGTCATATGGGGGGCACTTCGATCGGCGCCTGGGCGACGGCGGCGGTTTGTTCGGCGCGCAGCGCGTCCAGGCGGGCGGCGAGGTCGGGGTCGGTGGTGGCGAGGATGGCGGCGGCGAGCAGGGCGGCGTTGATGGCGCCGGAGCGGCCGATGGCGAGCGTGCCGACCGGGATGCCGGCGGGCATCTGGACGATGGAAAGCAGGGAGTCCATGCCTTTGAGCGCGTGGCTCTCGATTGGCACGCCGAGCACGGGGAGTGCGGTCCAGGCGGCGCACATGCCGGGCAGGTGGGCGGCGCCGCCGGCGCCGGCGATGATGACATGGAGGCCGCGGGCGCGGGCGGTGGCGGCGTAGTCGCGCAGGCGGTCCGGGGTGCGGTGGGCGGAGACGATGCGCACTTCGTGGGGCACGCCCAGGCGGTCGAGGGTCTGGGTGGCGTGGGTCATCGTCGGCCAGTCGGATTGGCTGCCCATGATGATTCCGACCAGCGGGGCGGGTCGGGCGGACATGCCGGTCAGGCGATGCTGTCCGGGATCAGGCGGGATTCCAGCCAGGAGATTTCGTCCTTGAGGAGCAGTTTGCGTTTTTTCAACCGTTGCAGCTGAAGCTGCTCCATGGCGCCGTGCTCGGAGAGGCGCGCGATCACGGTATCGAGATCGCGGTGCTCGCTCCGGAGTTCGTGCAGCTTGCGCAACAGAGAGTCACGATCAGTCAGCATGGCGAACCTGTTAGCATACCGCGGTGGTGTGGGATACGCGCGACCATTGCGCTTCTTTCATGCCGACGTGCTGGCAAAAGCCGGCGTGGCGCGTTACGGTTCGATGGCACGCGACGCTGGGAGCCGGGTCGGTGTGACGACCTGGACGTGTCTGCGTGCCGGTTTTAACGGCACCACCCCCCGAGAGGAGGCCCTATGAACCTGCAGCCCCGTATCGAAAGCCTGAAGCAGCGGCATGCCAGCCTGGAGGCGCGAATAGCCGACGAGGATCAGCGCCCGAGGCCGGATTCCGAGGTTTTGATGAAGCTCAAGATCGAGAAGTTGCGGGTGAAGGAGGAGATGGAGCGGTTGCGGACGGCGGGCTGACGCTCGCAGTTCCGTTCGGCCGGCCGGCGATCGGCTGGCGCAACCCGGCGGGGCGGTGGCTTCCGCCGGGGAAGGATGGGATTTCGTGCCGGGCCCTGGAGCGCCGTCGAGACGGCCACGGGGCCCTTTTTGTTGCCGCCGGCGCGCTCCGGGGTGGGGGAGCACGGGGCGGGGGAGCTTCAGGCCGCCTCGTCCGCTTCGGGAAGCGGGAGCGGGGGCACGGCTTGGCCTTCGCGGGCCAGCCGCTCGTTGGCCTGCTGGACCATCATGTGCAGGTCGGTCTGGCTGCACAGGCCGAGGATGACGGGGTCCTTCGGCTTGATGTTCGGGCTGTTCCAGTGGGTGCGGTCGCGCACCTTCTGGATGGTGTCCTTGGTGGTGCCCATCAGCTTGCCGATCTGCGCATCGGTGAGCTGCGGGTAGTTGCGCAGCAGGAAGGCGATGCCGTCCGGGCGGTCGTTGCGCTTGGCCACCGGGGTGTAGCGCGCCCCCTTCAGCTTCTTGGGCGTCGGGATGGTGCTTTCCGCCAGGCGCAGGCGGTTGGCGGGGTCGGCCTCGCAGCGGCGGATTTCCTCGGCGGTGAGCTGGCTGTTGGCGACCGGGTCGTAGCCGACGATGCCCTGGGCGACCTCGCCGTCGGCGATTGCCTGCACTTCCAGGGGGTGCATGCCGCAGAAATCGGCGATCTGGGTAAAGGTGAGGGCGGTCTTTTCGATCAGCCAGACCGCCGTAGCCTTGGGCATAAGGGGGAGGGTCATGACGGGTTACCTTGGGCGTCTCAGGGGCAGCGTCTCACGGACGCCTCGGGGAAGGCACGGCTCTCGAGGCGGTTGTTGCCGGGAGGGATGGTCCACCATCGCGCGGGGCTTGCCGGAGGGCCGGGAAAACGGGGATATGGGCCTCGCTCCCGGTGTCGGTCAAGCCGCACAACGCCGCACAATACTGCCATGACGCAACCAGCAAGGAGTTCGCTCCGGTGACCATCGACGAGGACGACCTGCCGCGGCCCCGGCCGGCGCGGCTGGCCAAGCTGCCGCTCGACCTGCTCGGGGTGGCGGAGCTGCAGGAGTATATTGAGGAGTTGCGGGCCGAGATTGCCCGGGTGGAGGCGGACATCGCCCGCAAGACGTCGCACCGCAGCGCGGCGGACGCGTTTTTCCGCAAGGGGTAGGCGGGCAGAAAAAAAGGGGCCGCGTTGCCGCGGCCCCCTTCCGGTCAGACGGTCGGAGCCGAGACTCAGGCCGCGGCTTTGGCTGCACCGGCGTCGTTGGTGGCAGCCGGGGCGGGCGCGGCGGCGAGCTGCGGCGCACCGGTCTTCACTTCGATCCGGCGCGGCTTCAGCGCCTCCGGCACCACGCGCTTGAGGTCGACGCGCAGCATGCCGTTCTGCAGGTCCGCGCCGTCGACGACGATGTGCTCGGCGAGCACGAAGCGGCGCTCGAAGGCGCGGCCGGCGATGCCGCGGTACAGCACCTCCGCCTTGCGGGCGTCGTTGCTGCCAGCGCGGCCGGCGACGAACAGGGTGTTGTCCTGCACGGTCAGCTCGATGTCATCGGGGCCGAAGCCGGCCACGGCCATGGTGAGGGAGTAGGTGTCCTCGCCGGTCCGTTCGATGTTGTAAGGGGGATAGGACACGTCGGCGCTGGCCGAGGCGTTGTCCATCATGCGCGCCATGCGGTCGAAGCCGATGGCGGTGCGGAACAAGGGGGAGAAATCGATCGCGTTCATAGCGGGTAACCTCCTGCTACAGCAAGGTTTCCAGACGCGGCCGCTCGGGATGAGCCGACCGTGGATCCGAGACCCCATCTGGGCGTCCCGAATGCTTTGAATCTGGAAGGTCCCCCCCCGCACTTCAAGGGGCGGGGGCGCTGCGGAGGCGGTTGGCGGGCTACTTCTTTATCATGCCCAGGCCGGCGAACTTCTTGTTGAACTTCGCCACCTGGCCGCCGGTGTCCATGATGCGCTGCACGCCGGTCCAGGCCGGGTGCGACTTCGGATCGATGTCCAGTCGCAGCGTTTCGCCGGGCTTGCCCATGCAGGACCGGGTTTTGAAGGTGGTCCCGTCGGTCATGACGATGTTGACCTCGTGGTAGTTCGGGTGGATGCCCGGCTTCATCGCTGCTCGCTCCTGCATGGTCCCGCCGATCCCGACCGGCCGGACAAGCCGCGGCCTATAGGACGGGCGGGCCGCGGACGCAAGCAGAGCCGGGGGCGCCGATCACGCGTTTGCGCGCGCCGGTTCACTCGCCTTTAACCGTGAGGCCGGTAGTGTGGGGCAGAGGCATCAGGAGGGGCACGATGCGCCCGCAGCAACCGCCATTCCAATCGGAACGGTCGGCCGACCTTGCATCGGTGGTCTGCACGGAGCGCCTGGGGCTGCTGCTGCAGGCGACCGACGAACTGGCGGAGGAAATCGACCTGGGCGGATCGACGGCCGTCGAGCAGATCGCGGCCAGCCTGTTGGCCGAGTTGCGCCCGGTGTTGGCGGACGTCGCGCGCGAACGGGCGGCCGGGCAGACCCAGGTCAGCGCCGCGCTCGACGAGATGGCCGAGTTGCTGGAAATGGCCGCCGACCGCGGCGGCTTCTGGCCGTTCCACGCCGGCGACCGGCCGCCGCTGCCGCGCGAAACCCAGGTGCGCGCGCTGGTCGCCCGGCTGCGCATGGTGGCGCGCAACTGAGCCGGTCGTCCCGGGCCGCGATCACTTATTCGCCAGCCCGGAAGCCTCCAGGCGCTGCTTGATCAGGGCGTCGAGCCAGTCCGGCAGGTCGTCGCCGCTCCAGTTGTTCATGCCCGGCGCGGCGTGCCTGAGGTAGTAGGCCTGGTCGTCGGAGGGGGCGTCCGTGTCCTCGTACCAGGGCCAGTGGCGGGCGAGGTAGGGGAAGCCGCTGCGGATCGCCGAGGGGTCGTGGCTGGCCTGCGGGCGGTAGAGCGCGAAGGTCGTGTCGATATCGGCGTCGTACAGCTTCGGCGTGACCCGTTTTTCCCAGAACTGGGATTCCCAGGCGATGACCCTTTGCTTGAAGCGGTAATGCTCCGGCAGGTCGTCGATGCGCAGGCCGAAGCCGACCTTGGACTTGCGCGGATAGGCGCGCAGCACTTCCCAGAAGAACTCCAGCACGTTGGCCGGACATTCCTCGATGGGCACGATGTCGGGGTCGGTCCACACGAACGGGCCGTCGATGCCCAGCCGATCCAGGATTTTCGCGTCCCAGAGCGCCGTGGGACCGAGATTGCGCCCGAGCGGGATCAGGTGGAAGGCGTTGCGCATGGTGCGGTAGTAGTCGAGCAGGGGGGGATAGGAGGAGTCGTTGTCGAGCACGTAAATGCGCGTGTAGCCGGCCTCCAGCAGCCAGCCGACGAGGCGGCGCAGCGGCACCAGCAGGTCGCGCGCGTTGATGAAGATCGGAAACGCCTGGAAATTTTGCCTGGGCCGCATGCCTGTCGCTTTCAGAGGGTCAGGGCGCGCCGGGGTTGGCGGCCTGCACCAGGCCGGTGAGCAGGGCGGTGGCGGAAAACGCATCGCCACGGACGGTCGCGTTGGCCAGGACGGCCAGCACCTGGTGGGCGGACGGCAGCCGTTGCAGGCCCGCGCCACGCGGCGGGATGCGGGTTTCGACCATGCGGCGACCGGCGAGCGCAAAATCGGCCTGCGGGTGCAGCGCCAGGCCGAGCAGGAACAGCATTACCGACAGGCGCGAGCGGGGCTGGCGGACAATCAGGTGGTCGCCATCGAGCCGGTCGCGGTCGGCCACGCAGGCATGCAGGGCGGCGCGCCCGTCGATGACGGCGGCGAGGCGGGCGGTGGGGGGCTGCACGGCGCTCTTGTGCGTCACCATCCAGTGCCGATCGCCCTGGATGTGGGTGGCCACCTGCGACCCGCCGAAGGCGACCGGCGCGGCGGTGGCGCGCAGCCGCTCGATCAGGGCGCGCCAGGCGTGCTGGTAGACCAGGTCCTGGTGGTGCATCAGCACGACGTATCGCCCCCCGGCCTGCCACAGGCCGGCGTTGACGAGGTCGCCGGAGACGACGGGGCTGGCCGGGGTGGCCACCGAACTGACCCGCAGGCGGGTGCCGGGCGGCCAGGGCTGCGCGACCGCCATGTTCTCGACGCGGCGGTGATAGCGGCCACCGGCGTCCGGGAGGACCACGATGACGTCGAGGGTTTCGTGGTCCTGCACGGCCACGCTGAACAACGCCTCGTCCAGCGCGGTGAAATCGCCGGGGCGATCGAACAGCACGACGACACTCAGCGTCTCGGGGGCATCGGCGGCCGGTTCGGCGCACGCGGTGGTGGTCCAGCTCTGCCGCAGGCCATCGGGGCCTTCGTGGCGGTGCGCGATGCGCATCAGCCGCCCCACCGGATCGGGGCATAAGTGAAGCCGTGCTCGAACATCGCCGGGGTGGTGTCGGCGGGGGGGCGTGAATTCGGCCGTTCCAGCGGGGGCAGGGCGGGCAGCGCGGCGGCGAATCCGCGTTCCAGGATGACCCGCTCGAAACCGGCCTGCTCGGCCGGGCGGCGCCATTTGTAGGCCAGGTAGCGGGCGGACTGGTAATACCAGGCCTCGACCTGCAGGTCCGGCGCGCGGTCGAGGACCGAGTGGCCGAACAGGGCGCGCGGGGCGACGCGGACGGTGAAGCCGGCGCCGCGGGCGCGCCAGGAATAGTCCACGTCTTCCATGAACATGAAGATGTTGTCGTCGAAGCCGCCGATCGCGGACCAGATCCGGCGCGGGATCAGCAGGCACGCGCCCGAGGCCCACAAGGTCAGCCCGCTGACCGGGTCGTAGGATTTCGGGTACTCCTCGGGGAACTGCCGCGCCTCGATCAGGCTCTCGGGATAGCGGGCGGCGAAGCGGAGCAGTTCGGCCAGCAGGTCGCGATGCGGCACGCCGTCCGGGTTGACGCACAGGAACCAGCCGACGCGGGCATCGGCGAAGGCCTCGGCCATCAGTCGGTTCATGCCGCCGCCGAAGCCGAGATTGCCCTGCGGCGAAAGGCGGCGGTGCGGGATGGCAAGCGCGGGCCAGTCGGCGGGGTCGCCGCAATCGATGCTGACCAGCGCGGCGTCGCAGCCGAGCGGCACCAGCCGGTCCGCCGCCGGGCCGATCGAGCGGACCAGCCGCTGCAACTGGGCGGGCGGGCTGTTGTAGGTGACGACCCCGAGGGCCAGCCGGGTCGGCGCGGGTGCCAGCGCATCCATGGCGGTCAGTCGCGGCGGGGGGAAATCATCCGGTTCGCCCGGCGCAACGTCGGCACGGTGGCCACCGCGAGCGCGCGCACTAGGCCCGGCAGGACAGGGATGCGGTTGAGGATGCGGGCGAGCTTGTCCACGGCGCGGTAGCGGATGCGCGCATGCTGCCGGCGGGCCGCCTCCAGCTCGGCGTTGGCGACGGCGTTATCGCCCTCGAGCCTGGCGCAGTCCTCGCATTTGGCGTCCAGCAG
>CAIMEK010000681.1 GCA_903839965.1 uncultured Acetobacteraceae bacterium
CGCCCTGCGGATTCCGAGCTGATCCCGCCCATCATTCCGAAATGATCCCGCCCACCGTTCCGATTTGATGGCGCCCACTGATCCGAAATGATCCCGCCCGGCATTCCGAGATGATGCCGCCCAGGGCGCGGGGCTGAGAGGAGCTTCGTTGGCCTTAGGGTCCCTTCCTTTTGGAGGGGCCGATGCCGACGGAGAGGGTTGCGATGCGCCGCGTGCGCGAGATGCTGAGACTGAGCCGGGACGCCGGCCTGGCGACCCGCGAGGTGGCGAGGCGGACGGACGTTGCGCCCTCGACGTTGCGGGAGATGCTTCGGCGGTTCGAGCGGTCGGGGCTGGGCTGGCCGCTGCCGTTGGACATGACCGACACGGCGCTGGAGGCGCGGCTCTACGGCGAGGTGGGCACCAAGCAGGGTCACCGCCGCCGGCCCGAACCTGACTGGGCGGATCTGAACCGGGAGCTGAAGCGCAAGCACGTCACTCTGCAGATCCTGTGGGACGAGTACATCGAGGCCAACCCGGACGGCTATCGCTACAGCCGGTTCTGCGACCTCTACCGGGGCTGGGAATCTCGCCTGCCGGTGACCATGCGCCAGACCCACCTGGGCGGCGACAAGCTGTTCGTCGACTATGCCGGCGACACGGTGCCGGTGATCATCGATCAGCGGCTGGGCAAGGTGCGGCGGGCGCACCTGTTCGTGGCGGTGATGGGCGGGTCGAGCCTGTCGTTCGCCTACGCGTCGTGGACCGAGACGCTGCCGGACTGGATCGACGCCCACGTCCAGACCTTCGCCTACTTCGGCGGCGCGCCCCGCCTGCTGGTGCCGGACAATCCCAAGGTCGCGGTGATCAAGGCCTGCTTCTACGACCCACAGGTCAACCGCACCTATGGGGAGATGGCCGGGCACTACGACACCGCGGTGCTGCCGGCGCGGCCCCGGCGGCCGAGAGACAAGGCCAAGGTCGAGGCGGCGGTGCGGATCGTGGAGCGATGGCTGCTGGGCAAGCTTCGCAATCGCCGCTTCGCCAGCCTGGCCGACGTCAACGCGGCCATCGCTGAGCTGCTTGTCTGGCTCAACGAGCATCGGGTGATGCGCCACGTCCGCCGCACCCGCCGCCAGCTGTTCGATGAAATCGACGCGCCGCGGCTCAAGCCCTTGCCGGCTGAGCCCTATACCCTGGCCGAATGGCGCGTGCGCAAGGTCGGCCTGGACTACCACGTCGACTTCGACGGTCACTTTTACTCCGTGCCCTACCGCCATGCCCGCGCCGGCGTCGAAGTGCGCGCGACGCTGCGCACGATCGAGATCTTCTTGAAGGGCGAGCGCATCGCCGCCCACATGCGGGGCTCCGGCGACGGCAAGCACACCACGCTGGCTGAGCACATGCCCTCCAGCCACCGCCGATATGCCGACTGGACCATCGAGCGGATCCTGCGCGAAGCCCGCGCCATCGGGCCTTCGGCGGACCTGCTGTGCCAGTTGATCCTGGAGCAGCGGCCCCACCCCGAACAGGGCTTCCGCACCTGTCTGGGCATCGTGCGCCTGGTCAAACCGTTCGGCGCCGGCCGCGTTGAAGCGGCCAGCCTGCGCGCGCTTCAGATCGGCACGCTCAACTACGGCTCGGTCAAGTCGATCCTCGATAACCGGCTCGATGGCCAGCCGATCAAACGCGCCCGCGGCGCCGAAGACGATGGCCTACCCATCGCCCATCCCAACATCCGCGGTTCTGGCTACTACCACTGAAGGAGAAAACCGACGTGCTTACCCATCCCACTCTCGACCAGCTGAACGCCCTGGGCCTCCACGGCATGGCCAAGGCGTTCGACAAACTCGCCGAAGAAGCCGAGGTCGCCGGCCTCGGCCATGCGGACTGGCTGGCCCTGTTGCTGGACCACGAGACGGTCCACCGGCACGACAAACGCCTGGGCGCGCGGCTGCGCCACGCGAAGCTGCGCCATCAGGCGAGCCCCGAGGACATCGACTATCGCGCTGCGCGCGGGCTCGATCGGCGGCTGATGCAGGACCTGGTCAAGGGCGACTGGATCGACGCCCACGAGAACCTGGTGATCACCGGACCGACCGGCGTCGGAAAGAGTTGGCTCAGCTGCGCAATCGGCCACAAGGCCTGCCGGGACAACCGGTCGGTCCTCTATGTGCGCGTGCCGAAGCTGTTCGACGAACTGGCCCTCGCCCACGGCGACGGCAGCTTCACGCGGCGGCTCAAGAGCCTCGCCGCCGCCGAGCTGCTGATCTTGGACGACTGGGGCCTTGAGCCGCTCGGTCCCCAGGCCCGCCACGATCTGCTGGAAATCCTCGAAGATCGCTACGACCGCCGATCAACCCTCGTCACCAGCCAAGTCCCTGTCGCCGACTGGCACACCCTCATCGGCCACGCCACCTACGCCGACGCCATCCTCGACCGCCTCGTCCACAACGCGCACCGCCTCGACCTCACCGGCGAGTCCCTGCGCAAAACCAAATCCGCCGCCAAGGCTTGACCACACCCCACAATCAACGACTGATAATCATGCCAACGAAGTCCTCTCAGCCGGGCGGCATCATCCCGGAACGCTGAGCGCCATCATCTCGGAATGGGTGGGCGGCATCGTCGGAATCCGCACTCCGGGTGAGGCCGGTCGGTCATGATCGCTTGGGTCAGGGCGGCGGTGGCCGGTCCGACCTTCTCGGCGACGGCCGTGATCCGGCCCGGCGTCCAGGATGCGTGGCGCC
>CAIMEK010000682.1 GCA_903839965.1 uncultured Acetobacteraceae bacterium
CACTGGCGGAGCAGTGCCCTGCGCCGGGGCGACTCCATGGACCCCGTGCCGCTACTTCGCAAGCTGCAGTGCCGGCTCCGCCACGGTCTGGGTGGCCTGGATCGCGGTCAGCGCGATGGTGTAGACGATGTCGTCTACCAGCGCGCCGCGCGACAGGTCGTTTACCGGCTTGCGCAGCCCCTGTAGCATCGGGCCGATGCTGATCACGTGCGCCGAACGCTGCACCGCCTTGTAGGTGGTGTTGCCGGTGTTGAGGTCGGGGAAGACGAACACGTTGGCATGCCCGGCCACTCGGCTTCCGGGCGCCTTCTGGCGGCCGACGCTCTCGACGCTGGCGGCGTCGTACTGCAGCGGGCCGTCGATGGCCAGTTCAGGGCGCTTGGCGCGGGCGATCTCCAGGGCACGCACCACCTTGTCCACGTCGGCGCCGCCGCCGGAGGAGCCGGTGGAGTAGGAGATCATGGCGACGCAGGGATCGATGCCGAAAGCGAGCGCCGAATCGGCCGACTGCAAGGCGATGTCGGCCAGTTCCTCGGCGGTCGGGTCGGGGTTCACCGCACAGTCGCCGTAGACCAGCACGTCGTTCGGCATGAGCATGAAGAATACGCTCGATACCAGGGAGACGCCGGGCGCGGTGCGGATCAGTTGCAGCGCCGGGCGGATGGTGTTGGCCGTGGTGTGCACGGCGCCGGAGACCAACCCGTCCACTTCGTCCAGCGCCAGCATCATCGTGCCAAGCACGACGGTGTCTTCCAGTTGCTCCTCGGCCTGCTGCGCGGTGAGCCCCTTGCTGCGGCGCAGCTCGGTCATCGGCCCGACGTAGCGCGCGCGCACGCCGGCGGGGTCGATGATCTCCAGCGCGTTGGGCAGCACGATGCCCTGCTCATCGGCGACCTGGCGGACGCTGTCGGGACTGGCGAGCAGCACGCAGCGCGCGATGCCCCTGCGCTGGCAGATCGCGGCCGCCTGCACGGTGCGCGGCTCGGCGCCCTCGGGCAGCACGATGCGCTTGTCGGCCGCGTGCGCCGCCAGCACTAGGCGGTGACGGAATGCCGGGGGCGGCATGTGCAGCCGTCCCGGGTGACCGATCAGCGTGCGCAACGCCGTGGTGTCGATGTGCGCGGCGGCATGCGCCATGGCGTGGTCCATGCGCTCGAAGTCGTCGGCACGGACGTGGTGCGACAGGTTGGCCAGCAGGGTGGCGGCGGTGAACGTATCCTCCTTGGTGGTCAGGATCGGCAGGTCGGCGAGGGCAGGGGCGCGCAGCATGGTGGCGATCTGGGGCGACAGATGGGTGTCGCAGGTCAGCAGCAGCCCGGCGAGGGGCAGGCCCTGGACGAAGGCCAGGCCAGTGGCCAGCACGATTTCGCTGCGTTCGCCGGCGGACAGCACGAGCGCACCCGGGCGCAGTCGGTCGATCAGCCCCTCGACGCCGCGCCCGGCGATGACGAAGTCGAGCACGCGCGTGCGGGGAAGGGCCCCTTCCTGCTCGACGCCCAGGCCGAGTGCGTCGCGCACGTCCTGCAACCGCAGTGCCGCCAGGGCCGGCTCGTAGGGCACGTCGCCGAGCAGCGGCATCTCGCTGTTCATGCCGTGCAGCACGCCGAACAGCGGCGTGCCTGCGGTGGCGTGCACATGGTTCACCAGCACACCGGCCAGCGGCGGCGGATCGTCGGATTCGGCGAACTGGCGCACGGCGAGGTCGACCATGGCGGCCAGCGCCGCTTCGCCATTGCCGTCGCCGGCCACCACCGGCACCAGCGAGGCCGAGAGGGCGCGTGCCATGGCGGCATTGAGACGGCTGGCGATCTGCAGCCCGGCATCGGGGATCAGCCCTTCCACCACCACGGCATCGCAACCGGCACCGGCGGTCTCGACCGTGGCGACGAGGTCTTCCAGCAGGTCGTCGAGCCCGCCGGTGCGCACGCGGTGCTCGGCCACCTCGAACGGCAGCGGGTCGGGCACGTCGAGGTGCAGCAGCGAGCGCGCGAAATGGGTGGACAGATCGGCCCTGCCGGCGCTGGTCGGCTGCACGATCGGCTTGACGTAGCCGACCTTGACGTGGTCGCGGCTCAACGCCCTGGCCAGGCCGAGCGCCATCGAGGTCAGCCCGGATTCGCCGGTCAACGGCGCCAGAAAGAACACTTGCGGTGATCGGTCCATGTCAGTGGGCCTTGCTCGGGGTGGGGCCGCGATGGGCCAACTCGGCGGTGTCGCGCGCGATCATCCACTCCTCGTTGGTGGCGATCACCGCGGCGCACGGGGTCGAGCCGGCGGTGGTGATGACGCCGTCCGCCCCGCGGATGAAGCGCTCGTTGGCGGCCTCGTCCAGCACCAGGCCGAGCGGGCGCAACCGCGCCACCGTCATCGCGCGCACCAGCGGCGAGTTCTCGCCGATGCCGCCGGTGAACACCACCGCGTCGAGCCGGCGCAGCGACATCGCCAGGCCGCCGATGTAGCGGGCCAGCCGATGCGCGAACACCTCCAGCGCCAACTTGGCGCCGGCATGCCCGGCCGCGGCCGCCGCTTCCAGCTCGCGGCAGTCGTTGGACAGTTCCGACAGGCCCAGCAGGCCGCTTTGCTTGTTCAACAGCGCGTCCATCCCGACGGTGTCGTAGCCGGCGGTGCGCATGAGGTGCAGCACCGCGCCGGCATCGATGTCGCCGGAGCGCGTGCCCATGACCAAGCCTTCCAGGGGGGTCAGACCCATGCTGGTGTCCACGCTGCGGCCATCCTGCACCGCGGTGGCAGAGGCGCCATTGCCGAGATGCGCCGTCACCAGCCCATGGTCGGCGGAGTCGAGTCCAAGCTGCGCCACCGCTTCGAGCGCCACGAACCGGTGGCTGGTGCCATGGAAGCCGTAGCGACGCACGCCGTGCTCGCGGTAGAGCGCCATCGGCACCGCATAGAGATAGGCTTCGGGCGCCATGGTCTGGTGGAAGGCGGTATCGAGCACCGCGACATGCGGGATGTCGGGGAGGCGGGCGAGGGCGATCCGGATGCCGACTAGCGCCGGCGGATTGTGCAGCGGCGCCAGCTCGTTGCAGGCCTCGATATCGGCGATCACCGTCGGGGTGATCAGCGCCGAACTGGTGAACCGCTCGGCGCCATGCACCACCCGGTGGCCGACCGCGGCCAGCGCGCCAAGCCAGGAGCGGCCGGCGAGCTCGGCCAGCACGGCGTCGAGCGCGGCGGCGTGGTCGCCGCCGGGCAGCGGTTCGGTGCGTTTGCCCTGGGCGTCCTTGAAGTTGATCGTCGATTGCGTGTTGCCGAGCCGTTCGGCCAGACCCGACAGCAGGGGAGTGCGCTGGGCGGTGTCCTGGACGGCGAATTTCAGCGACGACGAGCCACTGTTGAGCACCAGGATCAGGCTTGCATCGGGCGGCATTAAACTCTCCTTACCGCTTGTGCCGGCGGTCTCGGACATAGCGGAGCGACCCGGCACGAACCCTCGCCCTGGTCTCCTTGATGCCTGGCACGGCGGACAGTGGGCCAGGAATCCGACGCGAAATTGGTGGTTCTGGCCGGAGAGTTCGTTGATCTAGGTCAACCGGCCCGCCTATTGGCGGAAATACGGAATGAAACGGCGACACCAGCGGGATTGCTGATCGTTTCTCCTGTGCCTGGTGCCGGCTTCTATCGCCCAACGCCCCGATCCCGGGCTGCAGTTCTCCCATGGGTTGGCTTGTCGATGTTCGTTTGGGGGCGGCTGCACAAAGAAAATGCTGCGCTGCACAATTGCGCATTCCGGTTGCCAGCCATGCGGAACATCGCGCGGGATTTCAGGCGTTAGCGGAACGGGATTCACCGCGCGTGGGTCAGATCAACTGGCGTACGGTGTCGAAGTTGGGGGTCAGCGCCATCCGCCGGCGTACCGGCGTGCCGCGGGCCAGGGCCTCGGCCATGTGGGCGGACTGCTGCAACGTCGCCTTGGGCGGCATCGGCGGCTCGTTGGGATCGACGATCGCCTCGATCAGCACCGGCCCCGGGGTCGCCAGGGCGCGCGCCATCGCCTCGGCGCACTCCTCGGGCTGGCTGAGGGTGAACGCCGCCAGGCCGAAGCCGCGCGCCACCGCGGCAAAATCCACCGGATGCAGGTCGCAGCCGTATTCGGGATTGCCGGCGAAGACGGTCTGGTCCCAGCGGATCGAACCCAGGGTGTCGTTGCGCAGCACCAGCAGCTTCAAATCCAGGCGGTAGCGGGCACAGGTCGCCAGTTCGCCCAACCCCATGCTCATCGCGCCGTCGCCCAGCACCGCCACCGCCATCCGCTGCGGATAGGCCAGCGCCGCCGCGATGGCGTAGGGCAGGGCGCACCCCATGGTTGCCAGTGTGCCGGAGGTGACGAAGCGACGCTCGCCGGGCATGCGCAGGTAGCGCGCGGCCCAGGTCGTGCAGGTGCCGCAATCGACGGTGACGATGCTGTCGTCCGGCGCCAGTCGATCGAGTTCGCGCAGCACCAGTTGCGGTTTCATCGGGGTATCGCCGCGGGTGGCCTGGCTTTCCAGTTCTTCGCGCCACTCGAGCATGCCGGCGTGGGCGTTCTCGAGGAAGCCGCGGTCGGCATGCGCTTGCAGCTTCGGCAACAACGCGCGCAGCAGGTGCGCGGCGTCGCCCACCAGCGCCACGTCGACCGGCACACGCAGGCCTATCCGTCGGGCATCGGCGTCGATTTGCACCACCCCGGCCTGGCCGCGCTTGGGGTAGAATTCCAGGTAGGGGAATGAACTGCCGACGATCAGCAGGGTGTCGCAGCCTTCCAGCGCCTCCTGGCTTGGCCGGGTGCCAAGCAGGCCGGCGCCGCCGACACTGAGATCGCTGCCGTCGGGGAGCGCCCCCTTGCCCAACAGCGCTTCGGTTACCGGTGCGGCCAGACGTTGCGCGGTCGCGGCAAGTTCGGCGCCGGCGGCGAGGGCGCCGCGGCCGGCCAGGATGCAGATGCGGCGTCCGGCATTGAGCACCTCGGCGGCGCGATCCAGCCGGTCCGCTTCGGGCAGCAGCACGGATGCGGCGGGAAAGGCGGCCCCGTTGGCGCCGCGCGACGCGCGCATGGCGCGGCCGACCAGGGCAAACTGGACGTCGATCGGGAGGGCCAGGTGCGCCGGCGCCGTCGTCGCGATCGCGGTGCGGCAGGCCAGCATCGCCGCCTGCTCGGCGTGGCCGGGACTCATCACGCGCAGGCTGCAGGCGCAGGCGTCGGCGAACAGGCGGTCGAGTTCCACATCCTGCTGACCATGCGTGCCCAGCAGGTCTTGCGGGGGCAGGCCGGTGAGCGCCAGGACCGGCGCCGCGTCCAGCCGGGCGTCGTACAGTCCGTTCAGCAGCAGCAGCCCGCCTGGGCCGGAGGTAGCCAGACACACACCCAGCCGACCGGTCAGCTTGGCGTGGCCGCAGGCCATCAGCGACGCCGATTCGCCATGGCGAGGCTGTACCAGCCGGATCTGGTCACGGCGGCGGCGTAACGCCTCGAGGACCCCGGCGATACCCTCGCCGGGGATGCCGAAAACGGTTTCGGCCCCCCAGTCGATCAGCACCTGCACGATCACATCGCCCGTCGTCTCCACCACCCATCTCCTCCGTGCGTCGCCGCCGCAACAAGGCGCAGCCGTGACGGTCGCCAACGCGGGTCTGAACGCCCCCATGCCACGCGCCGGCGTGCCACTGCAGGCAATTCTGAGTGTGGCCCCGGTGCATCGTTGCCGGCTGGCATGGCGATTTTCTGTGCGGTGAGGTGGACAGGTCGGGTCCGGCACGCCATTTTCGCCTGGCCCGCCGGCGGCGCACCCGCCGCCCGGCAGGCATGCGTCGGCGACGGGCGAGGCGTTAAGGGGTGCCTGACCGCCGTCTGCTATGGATAAAGCGGCTTCGGACATTTGGGCTGCCCGCGCCGCCGGTTGCACGGCGGTTACATGGGCATGCGCTGCATGACGGAGGCGCGGCTGGTATTGCAGGATCGCGGGGTGTTCCCGGACCTGCTGGCCGGGATTGCTGCGGGCGACCCATCCGGTGCGCGCGTGGCGGTTGCCCCGGCCGCAATCTTGTCGTCGCGTGTGGTCCAGCCACGCTCGCGGCGATGCCTGAACCAGGCTTCGGGGTCATCCGGAGCCAGCAATAAGAAAAAGGATCGCGTCGTGGCCAACGAAAAATCGCAGAATGTTCAGGACGTGTTTCTGAACCATGTGCGCAAGAACAAGACTCCTGTGACCGTGTTCCTGGTCAACGGCGTCAAGTTGCAGGGGATCATCACCTGGTTCGACAACTTCTCCGTTCTGCTGCGCCGTGACGGACACACTCAGCTCGTCTACAAACATGCCATCAGCACGGTCATGCCGGGCGCTCCCATCCAGTTGTTCGACGGAGTCAAGGAGACGTCGGCGACCACCCTGACCATACCCCCGCGGGAGGCTGTCCCTGCCCGAAGCGAGTGAGTTACGGCACGCCGCGACGACGGCGCCGACCCGCGCCGCCGTCATCCTGCCCTGGGAGAAGCACGCCGCCAGCGCTGATGTTTCGCGCGCGGCCGAGGCGCGTTTGGCCGAGGCGGTCGGGCTGGCCGCCTCGATCGGGCTGGTCGTGGTGCATTCCGCCATACTGCCGCTGCGCGCGCGCCGCCCCGCGACCTTGCTGGGCGAAGGGCAAATGGAGACGCTGGGGCGCGCGCTCGCCGCCGAGCGCGTTACCGTCGCGATCGTCGACTCGCAGCTTTCGCCGGTGCAGCAGCGCAACCTGGAACGGGCCTGGAGTTGCAAGGTTATCGACCGCACCGGCCTTATCCTCGATATTTTCGGCGAACGCGCCGCCACCCGGGAAGGCACGCTGCAGGTCGAGTTGGCGCACCTGGAGTACCAGCGCTCCCGGCTGGTACGCTCCTGGACCCACCTGGAACGCCAGCGCGGCGGTTTCGGCTTCCTGGGCGGCCCCGGCGAAACCCAGATCGAAGCCGACCGGCGGTTGATCGGCGACCGCATCATCCGACTCAAGCGCGAACTTGAGCAGGTCAGGCGCACCCGCGGCCTGCACCGCACCGCCCGGCGGCGGGTGCCGTTTCCGGTGGTGGCGCTGATCGGTTACACGAATGCCGGCAAATCGACGCTTTTCAACGCCATGACCGGCGCCGAGGTGATGGTGCGCGACCAGTTGTTCGCCACCCTCGACCCGACCATGCGCGGCCTGCGCCTGCCGTCCGGCCGGCGCGCCATTCTGTCCGATACCGTAGGCTTCATCAGCGAGCTGCCCACCGAGCTGGTGGCCGCCTTCCGCGCCACGCTCGAGGAGGTGTCGGAGGCCGACGTGATCCTGCACGTGCGCGACTCGGCCCACCCCGACTCCGCCGCCCAGCGCCTCGATGTCGTGGCGGTGCTCGACGGCATGGTCGCCGACGGCACGATGGACCCGGGTTGGCCGGCGCGTACGCTGGAAGTGCTGAACAAGGCCGACCTGCTCGGCGGTATCGCCAACGTGCCGACCCGTGAGGGCATGGTGGCGGTCTCCGCCATCACCGGGGAGGGCTTGCCCGCGCTGCGCGAGGCAATCGACGCGCGGATCGCCGCCGGCATGGAGGTGGCCGATTACGCCATTCCACCCGGCGACGGCGCGCGGTTGGCATGGCTTTATCAACACGGCGAGGTGATCGACCGGGCCGACGATGACGAGGCGATTCGCGTGAAAGTGCGCCTGTTGGCGGCCGACCGGGCCCGGTTCGAGCGGCCGGGCGCGCTGCGGTGACGGGTTTTTCGATCGGCGAACTTGCGGTTGTCGAGGCGGCGTTGCGGGCGGCCGCCCGCGCCGAAATCATGCCCCGCTTCCGCCGGCTCACCAGCGCGGCCGTGCGCCCCAAGACCGGCCCACTCGACCTGGTGACCGATGCCGACGAGGCAGCCGAACGCGCCATTGCGGCGGCGCTGCGACACGCCTTCCCGGGTTGCCTGGTGGTCGGCGAAGAGGCCGCCGCGGCCGATACTTCATTGCTCGATGGTCTCGACGGAGCCGACCTGGCTTTCGTTGTCGACCCGGTGGACGGCACGGCAAATTTCGCCGCCGGCCTGCCGCTGTTCGCCACCATGGCCGCGGCGCTGGTGCGCGGCGAGGTGGTTGGGGCGGTCATTCACGATCCCGTGGGCGACGACAGCGCGCTGGCGCTGCGCGGGGAGGGCGCGTGGGTCGCTTCGCCAGACGGCCGGCGCGAGGACCTGCGCGTGGCCGCGCCGGTGCCGGTGGCGGAGATGGCCGGCACGGCCTCCTGGCGCTATCTCCCGCCGGCTCAGCGGGATACGGTCTGCCGCAACCTGCCGCGGGTGGCGGCAGTCTGGGACCTTCGTTGCGCCGGCCACGAGTACCGTTTGCTGGCCGGGGGGCATTGCCATTTCCTGATGTTCAACCGGCTGATGCCATGGGACCACGCCCCGGGTTGGCTGCTGCACCGCGAAGCCGGCGGCCACGGTGCCAGGTTCGACGGCCGTGCCTACACGCCCGGCATCACCACGGGGGGCCTGATCTGCGCCCCCGACGTGGCAAGCTGGCACACCCTGCGCGCGGCGCTGCTGGAGGAATGATGCCGGCAGCTGCCGCCGGTACCAGCGAGCCAGGCCGCCGATGCGTTGACCAGGAACCTGCCCCGATTGCCCCAGGGCGGCACGGCGCCCTAACTTCCCGGCAACGGAGTCATGCTAGCTTGGTGGACGACTGCCTGTCCGTTCTCCAAGGAGGGGTCGATGCCGGCTAAGCCGAAATCAGCCCGCAAGTCGAATGGCCTGTCCCTGGTTGAGCCGGTGGACAGCGCCGTGGCCGACGAGCTGGACCCGTCTGCGGAAACGCTGGCGACGCTGGCCGTGGGAGATGAAGGCGGGGAAGAGACGCTACCGCGCCGACCGCGCACGGTGATGCGCCACGACCCGGCGACGATCCGCCACGTCTTCGAGTCCGGCGAGTACCCTTACCGGACCCGCCTGCGTCCCAGCGTGTATGAAACCCATATGCTGGGACTGCAGCGCGAGCTGCTGAAGGCGCAGCGTTGGGTGGAGCGAACCGGCCAGCGCGTGGTGGTGCTGTTCGAGGGCCGCGATGCCGCCGGCAAGGGCGGCACCATCAAACGCTTCATGGAGCACATGAACCCGCGGACCGCGCGGGTGGTGGCGCTGCAGAAGCCGACCGAGCGCGAGCGGACGCAGTGGTTCTTCCAGCGCTACATCGCCCATCTGCCCGCGGCCGGCGAACTCGTGCTGTTCGACCGCTCCTGGTACAACCGGGCCGGCGTCGAACGGGTGATGGGGTTCTGCACGCCGGCGGAATACCTGGAGTTCATGCGCGAATGCCCGGAACTGGAACGCATGCTGGCACGCTCCGGCATGATGGTGTTCAAATACTGGTTCTCGGTCAGCCGCGAGGAGCAGCGGCGGCGCTTTTCGGCGCGCGAGCTGGACCCGCTGAAGCAGTGGAAGCTGTCGCCGGTCGACCGTGCCTCGATGGACAAATGGGACGAATACACCGAGGCCAAGGAGGCGATGTTCTTCTATACCGACACCGCCGATGCCCCGTGGACGATCGTCAAGTCCGACGACAAGAAGCGGGCGCGGCTGAACTGCATGCAGCATTTCCTGTCCGCCCTGCCCTACGAGAACAAGGACAACAGCCTGGTTACCGGGCCGGACCCGCTGATCGTTGGCAGCAGTGCCCATGTGATCGGCTCCGACCCTCGCATCATCGACAAGTCGCTGCATCCAGGCCTGAAGCGCGGGCGTCCGGCCTGAGCTGGCGGGCTGGCGGGTTCTACCCGCGCACGCTGTAGCCGCCATCGCAAGGGATGGCGGCGCCGGTGACGAAATCCGACGCCGGCGCGGCCAGGAACACGGCAAGCCCGGACAGATCGTCGGGTACGCCCCATCGTCCGGCCGGGGTGCGCGCCAGTACCGCCTCATGCAGCCCGGCCACATCCGCCCGTGCGCCGCGCGTCAGTTCGGTGTCGATCCAGCCCGGCAGCACCGCATTGACCTGGATGTTGTCCGTCGCCCAGGCGGTGGCCAGCGCCCGCGTGAATTGCACCACACCGCCCTTGCTGGCGGCGTAAGGCACGGCGAACGGGGCGCCGAACTGCGACATCATCGAGCCGATATTGATGATCTTGCCGCGGCCCGCCTTCACCATCTCCGGGTAGGCGGCCTGGCTCAGCAGGAAGGCGCTGGTAAGATTGGTGTCGAGGATGGTGTGCCACTGCGCCTCGGAGTAGTCCTGCGGTTTGCCGCGGATGGCCGTGCCGGCATTGTTGACCAGAATGTCGAGCCGGCCGAACCGGCGCACTGTTTCGCTCACCAGCGCCAGGCAGTCGGCCTTGCGGGTAACGTCGGCTCGCACGAAGACGCAGCCGTCACCGAGTTCGCGGGTGGCGCTTTCGCCCTTCGCGACATTGCGTCCGGCCAGCACCAGGTTCGCGCCGGCGGCGGCCAGGCCACGCGCCATGCCAAGGCCGATTCCGCCATTGCCGCCGGTGACCAGCGCCACCTTGCCGGTGAGGTCGAACATCATCATCGGTTGTTTCCCACGCTGCCTTGTGCGGGTGAGTATCGATGCTGTCGGCGGATACGGCAACCGGCGGGGGCCGAGGCGCGGGCGGCCGGCTCGGCGTGTGGTGGCAGGCATGTGCGGGCGAGCTTTGCCCTTGCGAGCCCGGGTCAGACCCGCTACATGGCGCGCCTCGGCTGCGCCCGTAGCTCAAATGGATAGAGCACTAGACTACGGATCTGGGGGTTGGGAGTTCGAATCTCTCCGGGCGCGCCAGTAATTTCAATATGTTAGATGTCGGCCCGGCCCCGGCTTTACCGGTTTGGGTAACAGATTGGGTAACATCAGTGGCCGAGGTCTGGGTCGATGCTCAGATGGACTCTTGTTCGGCCTGCGCGGCGGGTGATCCCGGGCACGAACGTGTCGGGTATGTCGCGTTTGATCTTCCCACCGCAACCGACCCGGCCGCCGGCGAGCACCGCCTTAGCCATCCGGTGCGGGGCAGGGAGAAGCGGGACATAGCGATCTCCGCGGGAAGTAACACTTCTGGCAGCATTGCGTGACGGGAACGGATGAACTGACACCGGCATGCCGGGTCAGCTTTGGGGGGCAAGGTGACCGCTCAGTCCTCATGGCTCCCGGCAGCGTCGGGCTGACTGCCTACTGTTGCAAGGCCAGTCGGAGGCGGGATTGCATGGCAGTGGTTGGCTGTCGGCCACCGGCCAGTAGCCGGGTCAGATGGCCGCTGTCGACGCCAGCCAGCCGAGCGAAGGGTCGCAAGCCGACTCGGCGGCAGTGTTCCCGGACCGACGTCATCAGGCTTCCGCTGTCCTCGGTGGCTTGCTGTTCGGCCGCATCCAGCACCGCAGCGGAGGCGCAAGGCGGGCCACGCGGCACCAGCAAGGGGCGGCGCAACCGGTTCTCCCGCCATCCGGTGGAGTCCATGCTCAATTACGATTACGAGGTGCTGGAAAGCCAGGTCCGGATCAAGGCCGCCCGGATCGGGCTCGACCCGGCCACCGGCTTTCTTCACCAGGCCCAGCCGGAGTAGCCGGCACTGATCCTCGATCTGATCGAACCGCTGCGGTCGGTAGTGGTTGAAGCCGTGCTCGGCTTCGTCGGGGCACACACCTTCGCCCCCGCAGAATTCACTATCGGCCAGGACAGAACCTGCCGGCTGCACCCGGAACTCGCTCGGCGGCTGGTCGGTGAGCTCGGGCAGATCGGCGGGATCAGTCCCATCCTGGCCGAACTGCTCAGGCGAGTCGGCCACGAACCGCCCGCGGCCCTGCCGCACCGCAGCAAGGCTTGGCTGACTCAGCGCGGCTTGATGCGCTGATAACATAGGACATTGGTGCCAACCGACGAGACGTCGAGGTTGGCGGGGAGGTCAACCGTCCGCTTAAGTTTGACTGCTTCCTCATCCTGATTCACGGTGCGCCACGGCAATGGAGACAGCGAGTGGCACGAGGTCCTGGAAGCAAGAGTACTGCCCGGGATACCCCGGCACGGCAGACCATCGAGGCCACCCTCTGGTCGGCGGCGGACAAGCTGCGCGGCAATATGGACGCAGCCGAATACAAGCACGTCGCGCTCGGCCTCATCTTCCTGAAGTACATCTCCGACCGCTTCGCCGAACGGCACGCCGAGATCATAACCGATGCCGACACGCCACCCGACCTGCGCCGGGAGTTGGCCGAGGACCGCGACGCTTACACGGCGGAGAATGTCTTCTGGGTGCCGGAACGGGCGCGGTGGGACTTCATCAAGGCCAACGCGACCAGCGTCGAGCCATCGATTGGCGCCCTGATCGATCAGGCCATGCTGGCGCTGGAAGCCGAAAATCCCAGCCTCAAAGGCGTATTGACCAAGAACTATGCGCGGCCCGAGCTGGACCAGAGGCGGCTCGCCGAGGTCATAAAACTGTTCTCCGATCTGGCTTTCCGGGACGCCCACCGTGGCCTGGATATGCTCGGTCGCGTCTATGAATATTTCCTCGGCCAGTTCGCCGTCGCCGAGGGTAAGCGCGGTGGCCAGTACTACACTGCCGGCTGCGTCGTGCGCCTGTTGGTTGAGATGCTTCAGCCCTTCAAGGGCCGGGTGTACGACCCCTGCTGCGGCTCGGGCGGCATGTTCGTGCAGTCCGAGCGCTTCGTGGAAGCGCATGACGGCAAGCGTTTCGATGTGTCGATCTTCGGTCAGGAATCCAACCCGACGACGTGGCGGCTGGCCAAGATGAACCTCGCCATTCGCGGCATCGAGGCCGATCTGGGTGCCAAATGGGCCGACAGCTTCATCGAGGACCTCCACCCCGGCCTGAAGGCCGATTTTGTCCTGGCCAACCCTCCCTTCAATGACAGCGACTGGGGGTCCGAACGGGTGCGGGCAAGCGAGCGCTGGCCCTACGGCACGCCGCCGGCGGGCAACGCGAACTTCGCCTGGGTGCAGCATTTCATCCACCATCTCGCCCCGCACGGCTATGCCGGCTTCGTGCTGGCCAATGGTTCACTGTCCAGCCAGCAATCGGGCGAGGGCGAAATACGCAGGAAGATCATCGAAGCCGAGTTGGTGGATTGCATCGTGAGCCTGCCCGGGCAACTCTTCTCGACGACACAAATTCCCGTTTCGCTCTGGTTCCTCACGCGTGACAAGTCCAACGGGCTGGTGCGCGACAGGAAGCTGCGCAATCGTATCGGCCAGACCCTGTTCATCGACGCCCGCGACCTCGGCAGCATGGAGACGCGGACCCTGAAAGTGCTGACCGCAGAGGACATCGCCAAGATTGCCGATGCCTACCATGCATGGCGCGAGAAAGGCGGGCGTTATGCTGACGAGGCTGGGTTTTGCAAGGCGGCGACGACCGCCGATATCGCAGAGAGGGGTTTTGTACTGACGCCAGGACGTTATGTCATAGCGGCGGCAGAGGAGGAGGACGGGGAACCGTTTAGTGCCAAAATGCGACGGCTGACGGCGACCTTACGTGAACAGATGGAGACGGGAACTCAGTTGGATACCCAGATCAAACAAAATCTTGCACGGCTCGGATATGGCATCTGAAACGCCCATTCCCTATGCGGCTGACTGGCCGGTCATCCAGCTTGGCGAGATCACTCATAAGATAGGGTCCGGCGCGACGCCGACCGGCGGGTCCGAAGCATATATTGAACGGCGTGATAAATTTGCTCTAATTCGCAGCCAGAATGTATTCGATCGTCGTTTTGATGGCAGCGGTCTAGCATTCATCACGGACGCACAGGCGCAGAAGCTACAAAATGCTTGTGTCATGCCTGGAGATTTGTTGCTTAATATTACAGGAGATGGTGCGACATTCTCTCGCGCTTGTGCTGCCCCTCTTGACATCTTGCCCGCATGCGTGAATCAACATGTGGCGATCATCAGAGTCGATCCAAGAAAAGCTGACTTTAAATACGTGCTATCGTTCCTTACTCATCCATTGGTGAAGCGATATATTGAATCTTTCAATGCCGGCGGCTCACGACGCGCAATAACGAAGGCGCACATTGAAAGTTTTCGACTTCCACTGCCGCCAATAGAGGAACAAGCTCATATAGGCGATATCCTCGCCTCCTTGGACGACAAGATCGAGCTGAACCGCCGCATGGCGGAAACGCTGGAAGAAATGGCGCGGGCGATCTTCAAGAGCTGGTTCGTCAATTTCGACCCCGTCCGTGCCAAAGCCGAAGGCCGCCCCACTGGATTGCCCGACAATCTCGCAGCCCTGTTCCCAGACAGTCGCGGCGAAGACGGTCTACCGGAGGGGTGGGATGAGAAGCCACTTACTGAATTTCTCTTGATCATCGGCGGGGGAACACCCAAGACCTCTGTTCCTGAATACTGGAATGGAACGATACAGTGGTTCTCTGTTACCGACACGCCGCCTGCCGGAAACGTCTTCGTGGTAGAAACAGCGAAAACCATTACCGAACAAGGGATGCATGAAAGCTCTGCGCGGCTCGTGCCGAAGGGAACCACCATCATTTCTGCAAGGGGGACGGTGGGAAATCTGGCTGTCGCGGGTCAGGATATGACCTTCAATCAATCATGCTACGCACTGCGCGGTAATGGTGCGGTTGGCGACTATTTCACCTATCTTTCTGCTCAGCACATGGTTGGGCAGCTTCAATCCATGGCACACGGCTCTGTGTTCTCGACCATTACTCGTCAGACATTCGAGGCCACGAACCTGCCCAAGCCAGACGACAGAGTACTACGTAAATTTGAACTTGCCATGACGCCACTTTTCGATCGGATTCTGGCGTCTGTTAAAGAATCTCATACTCTCGCTGTTCTCCGCGACACTCTCCTCCCAAAACTGATCTCTGGTAAACTGCGCATTGCCGACGCCGAACGCCGCATCGCGGTCGCCTGAGTATGCCCTACACCCTTCAGATGCTGCGCGCGCTCATAGAGGCCCATCCGGACCGTGCCGAGCGGCTGCGCACGCATGTCGAAGCCCTTGAACTGAGCATTGAAAGCCAGCCGGCCCTTTGCCTGCAAAACGTGCGCACCCTCTTCGAAGCCGCACATGCCACCATCGCACCGTATCTGGGTGTGACGTTCGGTAAAAGGGATGGTTTCCCGGACCGTATGCAGGCGGTGATCGCCGCGCTTGATTTCTCCGTTGCCGACCATCCGGATGCAGAGAAGATCAATCAGGAGATCAAGGCACTGCTTGACAGCATCCATGCAATGTCCACTGCACTTGCCCGCCTCAGCAACATTCCCAACATGCGGCACGGCGGTTCGTTGGACTGGGGCACGCTGCAACGCCAGCATGCGCGCATGCTGGGAGGGCTGTGTGACTCGCTGGTCAGTTTTCTTTTCGACGCTGCCTGGAGCCACCCCGCGCAGACTGCCACGGAACCGGTGTCCGACCGTTACGAGGATTTCGCCGCCTTCAATGCCTGGCTCGACGATGCATACGATATCGTTGAAATTGCCGAGGCTCGCTTCGTGCCGAGTCGCATTCTCTATGTCCTCGATCCGATCCAATACGACGCGCAGCGGGCCGACTGGGAGGCCGAACTAGCCTCCGCCGCGTCGGATCAGGCGGCCGCATGAGCCCTCCTGGCTCCGCCGAGTGCGACCGGACTAGCGCCCTGCGCGAGGCTGCGGTTGAACTCGCGGCCCTTTCCTGGTTCGAGTTGATCGGCTGGCGTACGCTGCCTGGCGAGCAGCTTGCGCCGGACGGCAAGCTCGGTGCACGTAGCGACTACCGCCAGGCCGTGCTGGAACCCGAATTGCGCAGCGCCCTGGCCACGCTGAATCCCGCCGCCACGCCGGGGATGATTGATGATGCCGTGCGTACTGTGCTCGCCGCGTGCAGCCAGGACTTGCTGGAGAATAACCGTGGTTTTCATCCGCTGCTCGCCTCTGGCGTGCCGGTGCAGGTGAACGAGGGCGGTGAAAGCCGTACCATCGGCCTGCGCCTGCTCGACCGGGAGAACCCCGCATCCAACCGTCTGCTCGCCGTCAACCAATTCACTGTTCAGGGCCAGCACGAAACCATCCGCGCCGATATCGTGACCTTCGTTAACGGTCTGCCGCTCGGCCTGATAGAGCTGAAAAGCCCCATCGCGGCGCAGGCGACATTGGAAACGGCGCACACCCAGTTGCAGAACTACAAGGCCAAGGCGCTGGAGCTGCTGCGCTTCAACCAGGTGCTGGTGATCAGTGACGGGGTGCAGGCACGGATCGGCTCGCTTACGGCCGGGATGGACCGTTTCACGCCCTGGCGGACGATCGATGGCACCAAGCTGGATGACCCCGGCCGATCCGAACTGGAGGTGCTGATTCGTGGCGTCTTCGCGCCCGAACGCTTCCTGGACCTGATCGTTGACTACGCGACCTTCGAGATTGCCGATGGCGTGGCGCAGGCGAAGAAGCTTGCCGCCTATCACCAGTTCCATGCGGTGCGAAAGGCGCTCGAATCAACAGTGCGGGCGGCAGGCAAGAACGGCAGGCGCAAAGGCGGTGTGGTCTGGCACACTCAAGGCTCCGGCAAGTCGTTGACGATGCTGTTCTTCGTGCGCCAGCTTCAGCTTGCCAAGGCGCTGCGCAATCCAACCATCGTTCTTATCACGGACCGTAACGACCTCGACGACCAGTTGTTTGGCACTTTCAATGCCCATGGGGCGACGTTGCGCGGCATCCCGCACAAGGCGGAGAATGTTGCCGACATGCGACGCCATCTGACGGTAGACATCGGCGGTATCGTCTTTACGTCGATCCAGAAATTCCGCGGTGTGGAGGGTGAGCATCCGTTACTGACCAACCGCAGCAACGTGATCGTGATTGCCGATGAAGCGCACCGTACCGAGTACGGCTTCCGTAAGCGTTACGTGGTCCGCGATGGAAGAGTGCGGGAGACTGTAGGCTTCGCCGAGTACCTCCACCAAGCACTGCCCAACGCAACTTTCGTCGGCTTCACCGCCACACCGATCGAGATCAAGGATCGCGATACGCAAGCCGTGTTCGGCAACGTGATCGATACCTACGACATGACGCAGGCGGTCACCGACAAGGCAACGGTGCCGATCTACTACACCGCGCGGCTGGCGAAGCTGCATCTACGCCTGAGCGACGAGGAACGCACTGAACTCGACGAACTTGCCGAGGAGCTGACCGAAGGCGACGATGCTGCCCTCGAACGGAGCAAGAGTAAGCTCAGCCGGTTTGAAGAAGTAGTCGGTGCACCCGATCGGATCGCCCAGGTTGCCGCCGATATCGTCGAGCACTTCGAGTTGCGACGGGAGGCACTCGGCGGCGGCAAGGGAATGATCGTAGTGATCAGCCGCCGTGTCGCCGTCGAGCTCTATGACCGCATCGCGGCGCTTCGGCCAGATTGGCTCTCGACTGATGTGAAAGACGATGCTGCCGGACTGCTCAAGGTGGTCATCACAGGCAACGGCAGCGCCGATCCGGTGCCATTGCAACCGCATCTGCGCAACAAGCAGCGGCGCGAGGGTCTGGCAGAGCGGTTTAAGAAGCCGGATTCGAGGTTCGATCTGGCGATCGTACGCGATATGTGGTTGACCGGTTTCGATGCCCCATCGCTTCATACCCTCTACATCGATAAGCCGATGCGTGGGCATGGCCTCATGCAGGCCATCGCACGGGTCAATCGGGTGTGGCAAGACAAGCCGGGTGGGTTGATCGTCGATTATCTTGGACTCGGGGCCGAATTGCGGGCAGCGCTCGCCGAATACAGCACCGGTGATCGCGAACAGGTCAAACTTGATCCCGATGAGGCGGTCTGTCAGACGCTGACTCGGCTTGAAAGCGCGGAGGCACTCCTGGCGGGTGCACCTTGGCATGACTTCTTCGATGCCGATCCGGCAGGCCGGCTCACCATACTGAAGCAATGTCTCGATTATCTGTTGGCGCGTAGCAGGCGCGATGAGTTTGTGCGCGTCGCGACCGAACTCGAAGCTGCTTACGGAATAAGCGCCGGTGATGAGCGTGTGACAGAACGCCGTAATGAGATCGCTCTCATCGCGGCGCTACGTGCCAATCTGGTCAAATACACAGCCGGAAGTGGTCGGGATCGCGTGCGGGTCGAGCAAGATATTCGGCAACTCCTTTCCCGCGCTGTGATGGCCGACGGCATCCTTGATGTGTTCAAATCGGCCGGGCTTGAACAGCCCGATCTCTCCGTATTGTCGGAGGAATTTCTGGCCGAAGTGCGACAGACGAAGGAGAAGAATCTTGCGGTCGAGACCCTCCGACGATTGCTCGCGGGTGAAATCTCCGCTCGGTTACGAACGAATATCGTTCAGGCTCGAAAGCTGACACAACGGCTGGAAGAGACACTACGCCGCTACCACAATCGGGCCGTGGATAGTGTGCAGGTAATTGAGGAACTTATTGAACTCGCTCGCGATATTGGCGCCGAAGCTGCTCGCGGTGCCGAGCTGGGGCTCACGCCCGAGGAACTCGCCTTCTACGACGCGTTGGCAGAAAACGGCTCGGCCCGAGAGTTGATGCAGCATGAGCAGTTGCGTCAGCTCGCTCAGATGCTCGTGACAACCATCAGAAGCTCCGCCACCATAGATTGGACACGCAAGGAAAGTGTGCGGGCCAAAATGCGAATCGAGGTGCGGAAGCTGCTCGCTCGCTATGGCTATCCCCCGGACCTTCAAAGGGCCGCCGTCGATCTTATACTCCAACAGGCTGCCGAACTTGCCGAGAGTTGGGCGTAGAGTTGCAGGCGATCTTGTGTGGCCCTTCGCTCAGCTGCTTGCGGGCAACCAGCAGCCATCGTTCGCCATGCAATCCCGGCTTCGGCTGGCCTTGCAGCGGCAGCAAGTCTGACCGGCATTGCCGGGAGCCATGAGCGCCGAGGCGGTCGCCTTGACCCAACCCAGCCCCGGCAGTGAAGCCAGTATGCCGGCGTCAGCTCATCTGTTCCCCTCACGCAATGCTGCCAGAAGTGTTACCTCCCACGGAGATCACTATATCCCGGGCAGGGGGAAAAATGGCCCTCGGCCGCCTTGTCAGAGGTTAGCCGGTCGACACGGCCGAGCACGACCAAGCCTCGGAGGTGCTATCCGAAGGCGGAAACTGATCTCGTCATCCGCCCATTCCGCAGTAAGATAGATCGTCCAGTGGACCAGTCATCCACCGGGGCATCGCGCGATGCTCCCTCAACGGGAGATACCGTGATGCGGATTTTGTCCAAGCGTCAGCTCAAGG
>CAIMEK010000683.1 GCA_903839965.1 uncultured Acetobacteraceae bacterium
ACTTTGTCTGCTCCTTGAGCTGAGGGGGGACCCTCCAAGCTCAAAGGCAGACCGAAACAGTCTCAACCTCTTACTGCCGCCCTCGAACCCGCCGGCCTCGCCTCAGGGGCCCTCCCGCGAAGCGGGTTCGTGCTTGGGCGCGAAGCTGCCAGTCCGGCCCTCCTGGAGCAAATGGCCGCTTCGCCGCAACGAGCCGACATTCGGTCGCCTGGCCCGACTAGCCGAGAAGGGTCGCGAGTGGTCATTAGACCGGCCCGCTGACACAGAATCACAGTGCCGGTGCCCGCATCAAGAAAGCCGGGCATGGTCATCGCCGCGGCGTGCCGTCGCCATTCCGCGCGATCAAATCGCGGGCACGCGCGAAGTGGCGCGCCCGGTATGGTGGGTGCGGGCAGTGCCCGCGCGACACCCCTCCTCAAGGGGAGGAGGGGAAGAAAGCCAGACGGCATTCCAGGTAGCGGGGTCCAGGGGCCTCACGGCCCCTGGCGGGTGCGGGCAGAGCCCGCCCTTGCTTGCTGCCCGATGACCTTCTGCAGGCAGCTCGTGCGGGTGTCGCGATAGCCCAGGCGTTCGTAGAAGCCGCGCGCGCGGGCGTTGTCCTCGCGGATGAGCAGTTGCACCTTCCACACGCCGCGCCCGGCCAGCCATTGCTCGGCCGCGCACATGATCGCCCGGCCGAGGCCGCCGCCCTGCAAAGCGGGATCGACGGCGACGTAGTAGACCCAGCCGCGATGGCCGTCCTCGCCGACCATCGCCGAGGCCACCACGCGGCCGGCCTGCTCGGCGAGGAGGATGGTCGAATGCGGGCCGCGACGGGCGAAGGCGATGTCGGCGGCGGGGTCGTTCCAGGGACGCGACACGCCGGCCGCCTGCCAGAGCGAAGTGACCTGGTCGAGGTCGGCCTCGGCGATGGGGCGGACGACAATGGCCTCGGGGACGCTCATTTGGGGGCTTCGTATTTCGCCAGCCGCCAGGCCTGCGGCTCCTTGGCGGCGAGGTCGTACCACTCGCCCAGCAGCGGATGGGCGCGCACCGCGGCGCAATAGGCGCGGGCCGGCACCGACAGGTCGGGGCGGTAGGTGAGGAAGCGGCACACCACCGGGGCATACATCGCATCAGCATTGCCGAAGGTGGCGCCGAACAGGAACGGGCCGCCGGAAACGGCCAAGGCCTCGCGCCAGATCGCGTCGATGCGGGCGACGTCGGCCAGCACGTCCGAAGACGGCGGGGCGGCCGGGGCGGTGCGGAACAGGTTCATCGGCATGACCGTGCGCAGCTCGCGAAAGCCGGCGTGCATTTCGGCGGCGACCGAGCGCGCATGCGCCCGGGCGGTCGGGTCGGACGGCCACAGGGCGGGCGAAATCTCGGCGCAGTACTCGGCGATGGCCAGGCTTTCCCAGATCCGGATGCCGCGATGCTCGAGATAGGGCACCGTGCCCGAGGGCGTGGCCGCCTTGATCGCCGGGGTGGGACCGTCGGCCACCGGGATGACCATTTCCTCGACATCCAGCGCCGCCAAGCGCACGGACAGCCAGCCGCGCAACGACCACGACGAATAGCGCCGCGTGCCGATTACCAGACGACCCTCGGACATCGTGTGTCTCCCGTAGTTGGCGCCATGCTGCCAGAACCGGGCGCGGGCGGACAGGGGCCACGGATTGTGGGCGGCCGGGCGCATCGGGCGCTTCCCCCGCGCGCCGCGGCGTTCTAGGGACACGTGCATGCGCACCGCCTCCGCTCCTTCCGTGCCGCGGCGCCGTCCGGGCCGGTGGCTGTTCAAGTGGTTCGTCATCCTGACGGTGTGGGGCAGCGTGGCGCTCGGGCTGGGGCTGCTGTGGTTCGCCTGGGACCTGCCGCGGCCGGAAGCGGCGCTGGACGCGGCGCGGCGGCCGAGCCTGACGCTGCAGGACCGCACGGGTCGCATCTACGCCACCTTCGGCGACGTGGTCGGCGACCCGCTGCGGCTTTCCGACATGCCGCCCTATTTGCCGGCGGCGGCGGTGGCGGTGGAGGACCGGCGCTTCTACCAGCACGGCGCGCTCGATGCGATCGGCATTGCCCGCGCGGTGTGGGTGAACGTGAGCGCCGGGCGGCTGGTGCAGGGCGGCTCCACCATCACCCAGCAGGTGGCGAAGAACCTGTTCCTCACCAACGCGCGCACGCTGCGGCGCAAGGTGCAGGAACTGCTGCTGACGATCTGGCTGGAACACAGCTTCAGCAAGAAGGAGATTTTGGAGATCTGGCTGAACCGCGTCTACCTGGGCGCCGGCGCCTGGGGGGTGGACGCGGCGGCGCGGATGTATTTCGGCGTGTCGGCCCGCAAGGTGACGCTGTGGCAGGCGGCGGTGCTGGCCGGGCTGCCGCGGGCGCCGTCGCGCTTCAACCCGCGCGTGGACCCCGCCGCCGCCGCCGCCCGCGCCCGCGAGGTGCTGGGGGCGATGGTGGATACCGGGGTGCTGACGCTGGAGCAGGCGCAGGCCGCCGCCGGGCAGATCGCCTTTGCGCCGACGCCGACGGTGGCCGGGTATTTCGCCGACTGGACGGCCGAGCAGGCGCAGGCCGCGCTGCCCTCCGGCGCGGACGCGGTGGTGCGCAGCACGCTGGACGCGCGGCTGCAAGCGGTGGTGGAGGCGAAGCTGGCGGCGCTGCTGGACGGGCCCGGGGTCGCCGCGCAGGCCGGCCAGGGCGCGGTGGTGGTGCTGGACGCGGCAACCGGCGCGGTGCGCGCGATGGCGGGCGGGCGGGACTACCGCGCCAGCCCCTACAACCGCGCCGTGCTGGCGCGCCGGCAGCCCGGCTCGGCGTTCAAGCCGTTCGTGTGGGCCGCCGCGCTGGAGAAGGGCATGCGCCCGGACGACACCGTGGTCGATGCGCCGGTGCGGCTCGGAAACTGGTCGCCGGCGAATTTCGACGGGAAGTTCCGCGGCGAGATGACGATGGAGGAGGGGCTGGCCGAGTCGATCAACACCGTCTCGGTGCGCCTGCTGCTGCGCTGCGGCGGGCCGGGCGTGGTGGCGGAGCTGGCGCATCGGCTGGGGGTGGCGGGGGTGCTGCCGAGCAACGACACGCTGGCGCTCGGCACCGGCGAGGTGGGGCTGCTGGAACTGGCCGGCGCCTACGCGAGCTTCTTCAACGGCGGCAACCGGGTGATGCCCACCGGCATCGAGGCGATGACGGCCGACGGGCGCAACGCCACCCCGCCCCGCCCCGCCGTGCAGCGCGTGCTGGAGCCGGACATCGCGGCGATGATGGCGCGCATGATGGCGGCGGTGGTTTCGCGCGGCACCGGGCGGGCGGCGGCGCTGGGCGGGCGGACGGTGGCGGGCAAGACCGGCACCACGCAGGACAGCCGCGACGCCTGGTTCATCGGCTGGAGCGGCGGGACGATCGTGGGCGTGTGGCTGGGCAACGACGACGGCAAGCCGATGCACAATGTGACCGGCGGCGGGTTGCCGGCGCGGCTGTTCCACGACATCGCGGCGGAGATCAGGGGGTAGGGAGCGTCACCCCGTCCAGCTCAGGTGTTGCAGGCCTTCGGTCGAGGCAGCGAACCCGGCGACGATGCTGCCGCGGCTGGCGCCGGCGGCCAGGGCTGCGTTCCAGCCGGCCGCGCCGGGGGCATCCTCCGGCCGGCCCAGGCCGTTGAGATAAAAGCTGGCGACCATGTCGGCATTCGACTGCGATGCATGCAGGGCCAGGAACTCGGGTGTATTGGCGATGGCGTTGGCGAAATCGGTGAGCGACAGGCCGCCATGCAGCGCGCTGGTCCAACCGGTGAGACCGGCGACCTCGGCGTCGCGGCCGAACGCCGTTTGGTAGGCTGCGCGTACGATCGCGGCCTGCGGGTCGTAGGCGAACACGCCCTGCGCGGTGACCGTTGACCAGTATTGCTGCGCCTCGGGCGATTGCGCGAAGCCGACCGCGACGTCGGCGCGCGTGGCGCCGCTTGCCAGGCGCTGGGTCCAGTCGGCCATGCCCGCGGGCTCGCCGCTGCGGCCCAGCGTGTTGGTGTAGAGGTTGGCCACGAAGGCGGAATCCGACAACGCGCCATACGCCGCCTGATACTCGGGGGAACCGAGGACCCCGCTGGCGACGCTGCTGAAGGACTGGGTGCCGAGCGCCTGGGTCCAGCCCGAGAGGCCGAAGAAGTCGGCCGGCCGCGCCAGCACGCCCTGGTAGAGCCGCGCCAGGAATGCCTGGTTGGTGTTGATGCCGATGCTGAGCTCGCCGCGCGGCAACCGGACCGTGCTGGTGCCGGAGGGGATGAAGACCGGGCCGCCGCCGCCGGTGACGGTGGGCACGCAGAGGGCCTGGTCGGTGAATTTCAGGGTGTAGATGTTGGTCAACGTATCGGTGACGCCGTCCAGGGCAACGGTGATCACGCCGGCGTTGTCGATGGCGGTGGTGTAGCTGGAGAAGGTGCCGCCGAACTGCGCCGTATTGAGGCCGCCGCCGCCGTTGATCGTGTCGGCGTTCGCATTGACGATGAACGTGTCGTCGCCGTTGCCGCCGAACGCGGTGTCGATGCGGGTGCCGTAGGCGAGGCCGAGGTTGTTGGTCATGCCGTCGACGCTGCTGAACGTGCCGGGGTTCAGGTTGATCGTGGAGGGCGTCGACCAGCTGGACACGTCGAGCGTGTTGGCGAGGCCGGTCGCATACAGGGTGATGACCGGCATGGTGTTGACGGTGAAGTCGAAGAACGGCTTGCAGTCGCCGACGATGGTGCAGTTGAAGCCGAACGTGACGTTGTTCAGCGCGGTGGTGGCGGGCGCTCCGTAGAGGCGCTGCGCGGCCAGGATGTCGAGCGGCATGAAGGTGGTCGGCGTGTAACCCTGGTCGAGCAGCCAGTTGGTGCCGGTGACCGGGTAGCTGGAATAGTATTTCGCGGTCTGGTCCGTCGGATCGAGATAGGACATCAACGACCACAGGGCCGTGTCGGTGGGGTTGTATTGCTGGAGGGCCGCGTTGACCGTTGCGTTGTACGGGCCGGCATGGCCCACCCCGATGATATGGCCGAGCTCGTGCACCACGGTGCCGATCGCGTAGCCGCCCCAATAGGTGAACGAGGTGATGTCGCGCCAGCCGTCCTTGGCGGTGTCCATCGTCATGTAGGCGGACTGGGTGGCGGGCAGGCTGGTGGCACCCGGCGCGCCGGCGGTGTAGTCCGAGTCGACGAAGGTCATGCCTTTGGTGAGCGTCACGTTCGGGGGCAGCGGCGAGGTCGTCGAGCTTTGCCGGTAGTAAACGGTGTTGGCGGCCGCCAGGGTGTCGACCCTGGTGAAGGTGACGTTCGCCACCGCCGACCACAGCGCCATCGCGGATTTGAAGGCGGTCTGTTCGGCGGCGCTCCAGTTTGATCCCGGATCGAAATAATAGCGGACGGTTCCCGCCGTTCCCGCCGCGCCGCCGCCCCATTTATGGGCCGACCCGTCGGATGCCAACCCGGAATAGGTGTAGGTGGCGGGGATATCCTGCGCCCAGCGCCAGTACGTCAACGTGTTCAGCCGGCCGGACGCGTCCACGCCGGTCAGGAAACCGACCGTCGCCAGGCCGTCGCTGCTCGTTCCACCGTTGCCCGACATGACGTGCTTTCCTGCCGTTCCGTTCAAAGCGGCAGGTTGGGAGCCCGCGCGTTCGATGTTAGCCTAATACGATATGGTTAAATATGTGTTGCTTATTGAGGGCTCGGAGGCGGGAAGCCGCCGCCGAGCCCGCCATGGGTCCGAAACGGCTCCCGGTTTTTGCCGCCCGCCAGCTCGCGGATCGCTCCGCGATTCCGCCTCGCGGATCGTAGGGCGATTCCGCGCAAGCTGGCATTGCTCTAGGCGCCAGCGGCCAGGCCGGCACCAGGGGCATCGAGCTGCGCCGGGTCGATCGGCTTGACCGGCACGAACACGTAGACCAGGGCAGCGCCGATCGCGATGACTAGGCCGGTCATCAGGGCGAAGAAGAACGAGCCGGTGGCCTGCACGATGAAGCCGGTGACGATCGCCGAGGTGGCGCCCGCCGAGCTGCCGACCCAGTTCTGCATGCCGCCCAGCGAACCGATGGCGTCCTGCGGCGCCGCCGCGGTGACCAGCACCCAGGCCGAGGCGCCCGACACATGGCCGCCCCAGGAGGCGATGCTGAGGAACACCACCGCCGCCGGCAGGCTGTCCACCGACACCAGCGCGATGGTCGCCAGCGCCAGCGACACGGTGCCGGCGATGCAGGGAATGCGCGCGGCGTTCATCGGCGAGAAGTTGCGCCGCGCCAGGAAGTCGGCGAACAGGCCGCCGCAGACGCTGCCGAGGATCGCGCAGGTCAGCGGAATGGTCGCCACCAGGCCGGTTTTGGCGATGCTCAGGTGGTGCTCGATTTCCAGGTAGCCGGGCAGCCAGTAGCGGTAGATGGCATCGAGATAGTTGTAGCCGACGAAGCCCAGCAGCACGCCCCAGGTGGTGCGCAGCGTCAGCAGCCGGCTCCAGCGCGAGAAGGTCATCAGCTTCTGCGTTACCGCCGCCTTGCCGTCGAGCAGGTAGTTCTTCTCGTCCTCCTCCAGCGTCTCCGTGCCCGGATCGCGATAGAATGCGAACCACAGCGCACCCGAAACGATGCCGGCCAGGCCCATGATGATGAACATGGTGCGCCAGCCGAACGACAGCATGATCCAGGTGAGCAGGGGCGCGGCGATCGCGGTGGCCACCTGGAACGAGCCGGTGAAGCTGGCGGTGGGCAACCCGCGGTCGCGCGGGCCGAACCAGGCGCGGATGATCTTGGCACAGGTTGGCACCTGCGGCGCCTCGCCGACGCCCAGCGCGAGCCGCAGCGAGAACAACTGGCCGAACCCGTTGGCGAACCCGGCCAGCGCCTGCATGGCCGACCAGAACAGGATGGCGCAGCCCAGCATGCGCCGCGGCACCACCCGGTCCATCACCAGGCCGAGCGGCAACTGGGTCCACGAATAGGCCCACAGGAAGGCCGACAGCAGCAGCCCCATTTCGCCGGCGGACAGGCCGAGGTCCTGGCGGATCAGCGGATTGGCGATCGACAGCGTCGCCCGGTCGAGGCTGTTGACCAGACCGACCACGATGAACAGCGTAATGATCAGCCAGTGCCGTCGCCGCAGCTTCGGGGGTACTTGCAACTGAGACATGTCCTGCCCTTTTCGTGCCACTTGGTTTCGTTGCGCAGCCGCTCGCGCTAGGCGGCGCCGTCCGGCAGGCCGCGCAGGAAGTCCATGCGCGCTTTCGCCGCGCTGGCCATGAAGGTCGCGTCGCCGCCGCCCTGGGAGAAGCGGATGCCGAGCGCGAGATAGCGGCGCATCAGGTCGTGGTTGTAGATGCCGCCCATGCCGGCCTGCTTGCCGTGCCGGTTGCAGGCCTCGACCAGGGTGCGGTAGGCCGCCTCGATGAGCGGATCGTCGAGCGCGCCGGGAATGCCGGCCTCCGCCGCCAGGTCGTTGCTGCCGATCAACAGGATGTCCACCCCCGGCACCGCGGCGATTGCCTCGGCGTTGGCGATCGCGCGCGGGCTTTCCAGCATCACCACGACGACGGTTTCCTCGTTGGCGCGGCGCATGATTTCGCGGGTCGGCAGGGCGGCCAGGCCGAGCTGGTGCAGCGGGCCGGAGAGCGAACGGTGCCCGGCGGGGGCGAACAGGCAGCGCTGCGCCACCGCGTGCGCCTCGGCGGCGGTTTCCACGTGCGGAACGATGATGCCGCCGGCGCCGATGTCGAGCACGCGGGCGGCGGACGAAGCGTCGGGCACGCGCACCAGCGGCGACAGGCCGGCCGCGAGCCCGGCCAGGCAGAGCGTCTGCACGGTGTCGAGGTCGAGCGCGCTGTGCTCGGTGTCGATGAACAGCCAGTCGAAGCCGCAACTGCGGGCGATCGCCACCGTTTCGGGAGTGCGGGAGAGGCGGATGTTGAAGCCGAACATGCGGCGGCCTGCGGCCAGGGCGTCTTTCAGGCTTTTCACTTGGATCTCCTGTTGCGGCGGTCCGCCAATTGTCGACAACTCGGCCGGATTTCAGGGCAACTCAACGAGGTTGATGACGTAATGTCAACATTGGACGCCTTGGCGAAGGCCGGCTTCGTCGGCGCGGGGCCGGCCTTCGCTTGCACGCCGCCATGGCGTCTCCTAAAACTCCGGGCAACGGCTGACCCGCCGTAGGAGGAGCAGACCATGAAAAGAAGAGCCGTTCTGGCTGGTGGAGCGGGCCTTGCGTTGGCGGGATTGCAAACGGCCCGCGCGGCCGATCCTGTCGCCGGCAAACTGACGATCTGGCTTGGCTACGGCGAGACGGCGCCGGCTTATAGGCTGGCGATGCCAGCCTTCAAGGAAAAATATCCCAACATCCAGGTCGAGTTGCTCTCGTTCGACCTGCATG
Organism: uncultured Acetobacteraceae bacterium; assembly: GCA_903839965.1. Lineage (GTDB taxonomy): Bacteria > Pseudomonadota > Alphaproteobacteria > Acetobacterales > Acetobacteraceae > Rhodovastum. Next base: position 8,372 of record CAIMEK010000683.1, read on the forward strand.
AATACGAGGCCAAGCTATCGGTGGCGGTTCCCACCGGCAACGGCCCGGATATTCTTACCCTGCACGATTATATATTTCCACATTACTACGAGAGTGAGTCGCTGGACGTGGTGCCCGCCGACCTGGCGGCGGTCGTCAACAACCCGAAGATCATCGACCCGGTGTTCACCAAGATCGCCTCCCGCGAAGGCAAGCCCTGGGGCGTGCCCTGGTGGAAGGGCAGCCGGGCGCTGTTCTACAACCTCGACCACTTCAAGGAAGCCGGCCTGTCCGGGCCGCCGAAGACCATGAAGGAGTTGTGGGAGTTCAGCGAAAAGCTGGTGAAGAAGGCCCCCGACGGCACCCTGACCCGGGCCGGCATCACCCTTCGCCTCACCGAAGGCAGCGGGGGCCTGCAGAAATTCAGCGACATGTACTACGAGATGACCGGGGTGCAGATTTTGGAGACCGGCCCCAAGCCCGGCACGGTGCGGGTGACGCTGAAGGAAAACCTGGACGCCGCCGCGGGGCTGCTGCTCGACTACGTCGAACACCTGCACGGCCCCAAGAAGGTCGACGACTGGGCGCTCAAGCATGACGCGCAGGGCTTCGCCAACGGCGCCGCCTCGATGCTGATGCGCGAGGACTGGGTGGTCGCTTTCGTGCGCAAGAACGGGCCGGACATCAAGTTCGGCACGGCGCCGGTGCCGCGCGGCAAGGCCTGGGGCAACTTCAACTTCATCGAGATCCTGTCGGTGAACAAGGACTCCAAGCTGAAGCAGCCGGCCTGGGACCTGTTTCGCCTGCTGCAGGAACAGAAGTACCTCGACAACGTGCTGCAGGAGAGCGGCTGGGTGCCGCTGCGCATGGACCGCGACTTCTCGGCCTTCCTGAGCAAGAACCCCGAGTACAAGGCGTTCCTCGAGCCGATCGACGGCTATGTGCCCTGGATCGAGGCGCCCGACGTGGCCTATGTGGAAGTGACCAGCCGCACCGGCGACGTCATCCTGGCCTCGTTCCGCGACGCCTCGCTGCTGGGCAACCCGGAAGGCGCGAAGCGCGCGATCATGAAGGCGCACGACACCGCGGTGGCCATCCTGAAGACCTCGGACATCTACGCTCCGTGATGCTCCGGCCAGGCGGAGTTCGGCCATGAGCGCGGCGGCACCGCGGCATCCCGCCGCGGTGCTCGCCGCGCGATCCTTCGACCCGCGCCGCGCCTGGGCGCGCATGCGGCGAAACCACATCGGTTTCGTCATCTGCGCGCTCGGGCCGGTGCTGTTGCTGTTCGGGCTCATCCGGATCTATCCGATTGTCGAGACGATCCGGCTGTCGTTCTACAACTACCACATCACCCAGCGCCGCAACCCATTCGTCGGGCTGAACAACTACATCAACCTGCTCAGCGACGAGCCGTTCATCACCTCGTTGCTGAACACCATCGGCTTCTCGGTGCTGTCGGTCATCATCACCCTGGCGATCGCGCTCGCCATCTCGGTGCTGCTGCGCAGCATCGAGCGGTCCGCCTCGGTGTTCGAACTGCTGTTCTACATTCCGGTGGTGACGCCCTGGGTGCCGGCCTCGGTCATCTGGAAATGGATCTACGACCCCACCTTCGGGTCGCTGAACTACATCCTGTCGTTCTTCGGCGTTCCGAAGCTCGGCTGGCTGCAGGAGCCGGTGCTGATCCTGTACGCCATCGTCGTGGTGTCGGTGTGGAAGCTGGTCGGCTATTTCGTGGTGATCTACGGCGTCGGGCTGCGCGCCATTCCCGAGGAACTGCTGGAGGCGGCGGACCTCGACGGCGCCACCGCCATGCAGAAGCTGCGCCATATCGTGCTGCCGCTGCTGCGCCCCATCATCCTGTTCAGCGTGGTCACCTGCACGATCATCTGCTTCAACGTGTTCGCGCCGGTCTACGTGCTGACCGCCTCCTCGCAGGGCGCGCCCGCCTACGACTTCAAGGTGCTGGTGGGCGAGATCTACCAGAACGGCTTCGTGTTCTACCACATGGGCTATGCCGGCGCGCAGTGCGTGGTGCTGCTGCTGTTCGTGATGTCGCTGCTGTTCGTGCAGTTCCTGGCGTTCCGGGAAAAGTAGGCGGCGATGTTCAAGGAACGCTCCATCCGCATCTCCGCCTGGATCGCCTGTTCCAGCCTGGCCCTGTTCACGGTGGTGCCGTTCGCGTGGATCGTGGCGACCTCGTTCAAGACGGCGGCCGAGATCAACCTGTGGCCGCCCACCTTCCTGCCCGGCGCGCCGACGCTGGAGAACTTCCAGGAGATCCTGTACCACACAGCGTTTCCACGCTACATCTTCAACACCATGCTGATCTCCGTCGGCTCGACGGCGTCGATCATGCTGACTTCGAGCCTGGCCGGGTTCGTGTTCGCAAAGTACAAATTTCCGCTGCGCGGCGCGCTGTTCATGCTCGTCCTGGCCAGCGCGACCATTCCGCTCGAAGCCTACATGATCCCGCTCTACATCATGGTGTTCAAGCTGCACATGCTGAACACCTACGCGGCGCTGATCTTTCCGCTCACCATCATGACCTTCGGCGTATTCTTCATGCGCCAGGTCATCATGTCGATTCCCGACGAGCTGATGGAAGCGGCGCGCATCGACGGCGCCAGCGAAATCTGGATCTATCTGAGGATCATCCTCTATCTGAGCAAGTCGGGGATCATGGCCATCGGCGTGTTCGCCTTCTCGCAGGCCTGGGCGAACTTCATGTGGCCGCTGGTGGTGGTGTCGTCGGAGGACATGTACACCACCGAGCTGGGCCTTGCCGTGTATCAGCGGGCGTTCTTCACCGAGTACGGGCCGATCGCCGCCGGGGCGGTGATCAGCATCGTGCCGATGCTGGTGGTGTTCGCGCTGCTGCGCCGCCACATCATGCAGGGCATTGCGACGAGCGGGCTGAAGGGCTGACGGCGGCCCTTTGAGCTAGAACCCGACGACGGCCCCGCCATCCACCGGCAGCAACACGCCGCTGACGAACCGCGCCGCCGGCGAACACAGATACACCGCCGCCCAGCCGATATCCTCCGGATCGCCGAAACGGCCCATCGGCGTGCGCGACAGGATCTTGTTGGTGCGCGGCTCGTCGCCCGTCAGCGCGCGGCGCAGCATCGCCGACTCGATCCAGCCCGGCGCGATCGCGTTGACCCGCACGCCATGCCCGGCAACCTCCGTGGACAGGCTGCGCATCATGCCGAGATGGGCGGATTTCGCCGCCGAATAGGCGACGATCAGCGGCATGCCGATGATCGAGGCCATCGAGGCGGTGAACAGGATGCTGCCGTGCTGCGCCGCGATCATGGCCGGCAGCACCTGGCGGCACAAATTGTGCGCCGCCAGCACGTGGGTATTGAGCACCGCGGCGAAGTCCTCGACGGTGGTTTCCGCCGCCGGCTTCTTCATCGAATTGCCGGCATTGTTGACCAGGATGGAAACCGGCCCGACCCGCGCGACGATGCGTTCGATCAGCGCCCCGGCCGCGGCAAAGTCGCAAACGTCGGCAACCTCGTAGATCGCCGCTTCGCCGAGGTCGGCGCAGGCGTCCCGCAACACCGCCTCGCGCCGGCCCACCAACACCACCTTCGCGCCTGACCGCACCATGCACCGGGCCATGCCGAGCCCGAGCCCGCTGCCGCCGCCGGTGATGAGGGCCACCTCGCCGTCGAGGCGGAACGCCTTGTTGGCCGTATCGTCGGTCATGTCCTGCCATCCCGTTGCCGCGTCGGCGCGACGCCCTGTCCGCCCACGAAACCCGCCCAAGGACAGCTTCTCGCCGGCCCGCTGTCAACCTCGATCGGTTGCCCTCCCCGGGCCGGCCAGTTTCCCACAGACGGAGGGCGAGGATATCGCTAGGATGCCGCGATCCTGCAGGATCGCCCGTACTGGCCGGTTATGTCCGACACGCCGCTTGAGGTCAGCTTTCCCTCCGTCGATTTCCTCTCCTTCGCGGAATTCGAGGAATACACGCGCGAGGCGCAGCCGCG
>CAIMEK010000684.1 GCA_903839965.1 uncultured Acetobacteraceae bacterium
GAGCTCCGCAAGCCGCAGCCCCCATCGGAAAGTCCCGCCGGGCTGCAAACCCGCCTGCAGGAGGCGCTCCGAGCCACCCCGGCGCTGAACACGCTGTTGCAGTCAATCGTCGGCGATTCGCTGATCGTCTATGACGCCGCCATCGTCGACGTCAACGGCAGGGTGCTGCTGCACAGCAACCCCGAGTTGCACGGGCAGGCCGTACCCGAACGCCCGCTCTTCGGCGAGGTGAGCAAGGGGGGCCTCTGGCAGCAGTTGGGCATCGTCTACGGCGCGCCCAAGGTCTATGAGGTACGCATGCCGCTGGAGCGCGGCGGCGCCCCCTTCGGCACCATTCGCGTCGGCGTCTCCACCACCTTCATCAAGAGCGAACTGCGCCCGCAGCTGAATCACGCCCTGCTGATTTCGGCGGTCGCGATCTTTGTCTGCCTCTTTCTCTCAGCGGTGCTTTCCAACGTCGTGCTGCGCCCGCTGGAGACCATCGGGCGGCGGGTGGACCGCATGACCGCCGGCGAATTTGACGTGCTCGACGGCGAGCGCCTGCGCTCCGACGAGTACGGCGTGGTTACCAACAAGATCGACCGCCTGGGACGCCAGTACCGCGACGTGAAGGAGGTTTTCTCGGCCCTGAAGGAGAACCTCGACCAGATCATGGCCAACCTGCAGGATGGCCTGATGCTTTTCACCCGCGACTCCCGCGTGGTGCTGGTCAGTGCCTCGGCCGAGCAATTTGTGGGTCGCGCGCGCCGCGAGATGCTGGGCGAACCCCTGGAAGCCGTCTTTTCCCCCGATACTCCGTTGGGGCGAATGGTGCTCGATGCCTTCTTCCGCCGCCGCCCGATTGACTCCATTGAAGTGGACGACGGCCGCGGCCGCCGCATCGAGGTCTCGCTGGATTTCATCGCAGAGGGTGGCGAGCAGATCGGCGCGCTGCTGACCATGCGGGATGCCGAGTCCGTGCGGCGCATCGAAGACGAGATCGAACTGTCGCGGCGGCTGGCGGCCATCGGACGCCTCACTTCCGGCGTCGCCCACGAGGTGAAGAATCCGATCAACGCCATCGTCGTGCACCTGGAGGTGCTGCGCGAAAAATTGCGCGAGATTGATCCCGACGCCCGGCGCCACATGGATATCATCGGCAGCGAGATCCGGCGGCTGGACCGCGTCGTGCAGACCCTGGTGGATTTCACCCGCCCGGTGGAACTCAACCTCGTCGAACTCGACCTGCGCGAGATTGTCGAGGATGTGATCGTGCTCGCCACGCCGGAGGCCGAGTCGCATGGCACTCACGTCGAGCGCGCGCTGCCGGCCGAACCCCTGCTGGTCAAGGTCGATGCCGACCTCATCAAGCAGGCCTTGCTCAACGTGGTGCTCAACGGGATGCAGGCGATGGAGCAGGGCGGCATGCTGACGCTGGTGGCGCGCCGCGAAGATGGCGTAGCCGAGATCGAGGTGCAGGACCGCGGTCCGGGAATCCCGGAGGCGATCCAGGACAAGATTTTTAACCTGTATTTCACCACCAGGAAAAAAGGCAGCGGCATAGGATTGTCGATGACCTATCGGGTGATGCA
>CAIMEK010000685.1 GCA_903839965.1 uncultured Acetobacteraceae bacterium
GCCGGCGGTGGCGGCTGGAGGAGAAGCTGCGGATCGTCGGCGAGTCCGAGGAGCCTGGCGCCTCGGTGTCGGATGTCGCGCGTCGTCACGAGATGAGCCGGGGGCTGCTATGGACCTGGAAGCGTCAGGTGCGGACCGGCACATTGGCGCCGGAGGGGCCGTCAGTTTTCGTGCCCGTGCGGGTCACGCCGGCGGCGAACGTGCCCCCGACGGCGGCATTACCTCGCGGCGGCAGCGCTGATGGGGACGCGCTTGCGGGCAACCGGGGACGGATTGAGATCGCGTTGCCGGACGGTGTCAATCGGCATCCAAAAAGGGCTCAGACTCAATGTTGGTGCAATTCGGGCTGAGCATGGTGGCATTCTGGTAAAGGATGTCCATGATGGGCCGCGATCTTTCGCTCGCACCGTGTGGGCTTGTCGTTGACCGGGTGGAAACCGAGGCAGCCGGGTTGCTCATCGTGGCCCGGCCGGCGTTGACGACCGCGGCGTGTCCGACCTGCGGTTCTGCCTCGACACGGATCCACAGCACCTATCAGCGATCCCTGGCGGATTTGCCAGCACAGGGCCGGGCGGTGCGGATTAGTATCAGGGCCCGCCGGTTCCGTTGTGCCCTACCGACCTGCGATCAGCGGATCTTTACGGAGCGGCTGGTGGCCACGGCGGCGCGTCCGTTCGCCCGCCGCACGACGCGGCTGGAGAGCATCGTGCACCACCTTGGCCTGGCCCTAGGCGGGCGGCCAGGTCAAGGCTTCGCGCGGCGGCTTCTCCTGCCGGTCAGCAAGGACACCTTGCTGCGTGTCGTCCGGCGGCATGCGGCGCCGCCGGCGGAGGTCCCGCGCGTTGTCGGCATCGATGACTGGGCGTTCAAGCGCGGTCAGCGCTACGGCACGATCATCTGCGATCTGGAGCGACGCCGCATCATCGATCTTCTGCCCGACCGCGAGGCAGCGACTGTTGCCGCTTGGCTTGCCGCACGGCCCTCGATCGCCGTCATCGCGCGGGATCGTGGTGCAGGTTATATACAAGCTGCCACCGAGGGCCGTTCGGAGGCGATCCAGGTTGCCGACCGCTGGCACCTGATGGAGAACGCCAGTGCGGCGTTCCTCACCGCCGTACAGCGCTCGATGCAGGCGGTTCGCACGGCCGTCGGCACCGATGTTGTCGACCCCACGGTGCTGAGTTGTGCAGAACGCCGCCAGCATTCCGGCTGGCTGCGTCGTGAGGAGGAGAACGGTGCCATCCTCGCGCTGACGACGCAGGGTGTGGCGATCAAGGAGATTGTCCGCCGCACCGGAAAATCGCGTGGGCTAGTCCGCCAAGTGGTGCGCGGCGGCCGCACGGATGTGTTCCGCAGCCGGTTGTGTTCGCTTGGCCCGTTCTTGAAGCACCTTGATATGGAATGGACAAATGGCTGCCGGAACGGCGCCGCGCTGTGGCGTCGACTGAAAGTGGCAGGCTACGCGGGTAGCCTGCGTGTAATCTCGGAATGGGTCACCCGACGACGGAAAGAGGAAGCGGCCGGCTCGGGCGGAGGTCGACCACGCAAGGTCCCATCAGCGCGTGACATCGCCCGCATGATGACGAGCGAACGCGATGTTCAGCCCAAGACCGCTACCCGCACGTTGGCGATCATCGAGAGCGCCGTGCCAGCGCTGGTGAAGGCGCGCGACCTCATGGATCGATTTCATGGCATGATCCGACGACGCCTGAGCGCCGATCTGGAGCCGTGGATCACGGATGCCACGCCTGGGCTGCTGGGGTCCTTCGCAAAGGGCATTGTTCAAGATCGTGCTGGCGTGCACGCCGCCCTCACGCAACCCTGGTCGAACGGCCAGACCGAAGGGCAGAACACCAAGCTGAAGCTAGTGAAGCGACAGATGTACGGACGAGCGAAGCTCGACCTCCTTCGTGCACGCCTGCTCGGGTCCGCATAATTCTTGGCAAACTCCAGCACCAACTGTGCGCCAGAGCCCAAAAAGGACCCCCTTGGTAGCGGCTTGTGCCGGTAGTCCATAGGGGGGACCCGCGCGCCGCGGAGTGCCCGTGGCGAGGCTGACGTAGCGGCGCGCGGGGGGTTCCTGTGGACCCACCGGTGCAAGCCGCGGGGGCGTGGGGATGAGGTATTCAGTCCCTTCCGAACCCACGCGGTGGGTCGATTGCCTGGATCTCGGCGAGGTCAAGATCGCAGATCACCTGCAATGCGTCGGCGGTGGCGCCGTCTTGCAGGCTGGTCGGCACAGCTTCCAGCCAGGCGGCATACTGACGCTGCAACGCGATCAGCTCGGCAACGGCGTCTCGCCAACGCTGAGCGCGACTGCGGTGATCGATTGGTCGGCGCATCCGGACGACCGGCACGCCGGCGGCACGAGCGGTGCGGCGACGAGCCTGGCGCTCGGCATCGGTCATGGGCCGTTCCCCGATCGGCTTGCGTGGCATGGTCAACTCCGAACCGTGACGTCACGAAACCCTGGTCGCACAGGACGCTCAGGCGCGGTTCTTGAACCGCCAGCTCTCGTTGCCGGTCTCGACGATGTCGCAGTGGTGGGTCAGGCGGTCGAGCAGGGCCGTGGTCATCTTGGCGTCGCCGAACACGCTGGGCCATTCGCCAAAGGCCAGGTTCGTCGTCATGATCACCGAGGTCTGCTCGTAGAGGCGGCTGATCAGGTGGAACAACAATTGGCCGCCGGATTGGGCAAACGGCAGGTAGCCAAGTTCATCGAGGACGACGAAGTCCATCCGGCAGAGATACTCGGCCATCCGCCCCTGCCGACCGGCGCGACCCTCGGCCTCGAGCTTGTTGACCAGCTCCACGACGTTGAAGAACCGGCCACGCTTGCCGCCGTGGATCAACGCCCGCGCCATCGCGATGGCCAGATGCGTCTTGCCCGTGCCGGTGCCGCCGACCAGCACGACGTTGCGCTGATGGGCGAGAAAATTCCCGCTCGCCAGGTCATGGACCAAGGTCTCGTTGATCGGCGTGTCGGCGAACTTGAAGTCCGCGACATCCTTGGCCAGCGGCAGCTTGGCGATGGTGATCTGGTAGCGGATCGACCTCGCCTGCTTCTCGCTGATCTCGGCGGTCAGCAGATCGCCGACAACGCGTTGCGGGTCGTGCTGGCGCTTCACCGCCGTGGCGATGATCTCGTCATAGGCTGCCTTCA
>CAIMEK010000686.1 GCA_903839965.1 uncultured Acetobacteraceae bacterium
CCAATGGCCGACGGCATGTCACGGGTCAAGGACCAGGAAGACGGGGCGCCCGCGCGGGCGCCCCCTTCCGAGTTCCTTCGTTGGCCGTCGCAGGTCAGGTCGTGGATTCGCCGCCGGTCGGGGTTTCGGTGGCAGCCGGTGCCGGGGCGGGTACGGCCTTCTTGCGGCGGATCGTGGCGCGCTTCGCGGGAGCCTTCGCGGCGGCCTTGGTTGCCTTCTTCGGCGCGGCCTTCTTGGCGGTCTTCTTCGGCGCGGCCTTCTTGGCGACGGTCTTCTTCGCCGCGGCGGCGCGCGTCATCTTCTTCGGGGCGGCCTTCTTCGCGACGGCCTTCTTCGCCACTACGCGCTTGGTGGCCTTCTTGGCGGCCTTCTTCGGCGCGGCCTTCGCGGCGGCCTTGGTTGCCTTCTTCGGCGCGGCCTTCTTGGCGGCTGGCTTGGCAGCAGCCTTCTTGGTGGCGGCTCTGACCGCCAGCGCCATCGCGTTCGGTCGGGTGTTGGTCACTTCGGTGGTCACCTGGAGGAACTCCTTGTTTGCCGTGGTGGAGGACGCCGGCTACTCGAACGACCGCGGGTGCGGCCGGTTCCGCAACGTGCAGGCGCCACATTGAGGACGGCAACGGATCGGAGAGCCGGCCCGCGGTCGCGATCCATGCGGCGGAGCAAGTGCATCCGCTGCGAGGCGCTCGCGCAGGCACGCCGGCATGCTGCCGACGTCGATACGCATGCTGTTCCTGCCAGCGCAGGTCCCACATGTGCGGGCGTCGTTCGCATCGCTGTCTCCGACACGCGGAACGCAAGTTCCCCGTCGGCGCTGCTGCGCAGGCATCTGCGCTCTGCCCGGACGAGACTGCGGCCCATAGACCGTGCCTTCCCTGTCACGCACACATTCCGATGCTTGCTTGTCGACTCGCGAATCGGTCAAACGTGCGCTGACTCCGCTATCCGCGCCTCGAACGCTCATGTCAATAAAAAGCAACCGTTACTTGCGCTCGTCGCCACAAAAAAAACGCTGCGGCATCGCTGCCGCAGCGCCGACGACACATTGGCAACCACTGCACGCGACCACGGTCGCGTACGGCGGCGCTTCACCGCTTCGAGAGCGGCACGAAGGTCGCGTGGTCGGGACCCGTATAGTTCGCAGTCGGGCGGATGATCTTGCCGTCGATGCGCTGCTCGATGACGTGCGCGCTCCAGCCGGATGTACGCGCGATGACGAACAGCGGCGTGAACATTTCCGTCGGCACGCCGAGCATGTGGTAGGAGACCGCGCTGTACCAGTCGAGATTCGCGAACATCCGCTTGGTGTCTGCCATCACCCGCTCGATGCGCTCGGCGATCTCGAACATGCGCAACGCTCCCGCCGAGTCGGACAGGTGCCGCGCCACCCCCTTGATCACCAGGCTGCGCGGATCGGCGATGGTGTAGACCGGGTGGCCAAAGCCGATGATGACCTCCTTCGCTTCCATGCGGCGGCGGATGTCCGCCTCGGCCTCGTCGGGGCTCGCGTAGCGCTGCTGGATTTCGAACGCCGCCTCGTTGGCGCCGCCGTGCTTGGGGCCGCGCAACGCGCCGATGCCGCCGCAGATTGCCGAGTAGATGTCGCTGCCCGTCCCCGCCACCACACGGCAGGCGAAGGTCGACGCGTTGAACTCGTGCTCGGCGTAAAGATTGAGCGAGGTGTGCATCGCCCGCACCCATTCCGGCGGCGGCGGTCGGCCGTGCAGCAGGTGCAGGAAATGTCCGCCGACGCTGTCGTCGTCGGTCTCGACGCCGATCTCGCGGCCGTTGTGCGACCAGTGGTACCAGTAGAGCAGCATCGAACCGAGCGAGGCCAACAACCGGTCGGCGATGTCGCGGGCGCCGGCTTCGTGATGGTCGTCCTTCTCCGCCAGCACGCAGCCCAGCGCGGAAACGCCGGTGCGCATCACGTCCATCGGGTGCGCGGCCGCCGGGATCGCCCGCAGCGCGTCCTTGAGCGCCCGCGGCAGTCCGCGCAACTCGCGCAGCCTGGTCTTGTAGGCGATCAGCTCGACCATGTTCGGCAGCGTGCCGTGCACCAAGAGGTGCGCGATCTCCTCGAACTCGCACACCTCGGCGATGTCGAGGATGTCGTAGCCGCGGTAGTTGAGGTCGTTGCCGGTGCGGCCCACGCTGCACAGCGCGGTGTTGCCGGCCGGCACGCCGGACAGCGCCACCGACTTCTTCGGCTTGAAGTTGGGGAGCGGGGCAGTTTCGCTCATTCATATCCCTCCGAGTTTGTTGGTTGCCCCCGGGAGTGGCGAGTGCCCGGAGTCAGAAGATCCCCGGCCTGCCGACGGCGAGCGTGCCGGCGGGCATGGCCACGTTCAGTCCGTGCAGTTCGCCCGCCGGCAGGCGCGGCAGGTCCTGGACCAGTTCGATGAAACGCCTCGCCTCGCGCGGCGACACGATGCCGTCGGTCAAAGTGTGGAACTTGCGGATGTAGTCCGCGCGGGCGAACGGCCTGGCACCCAGCGGGTGCGCGTTGGCCACCGCCAGCTCATCGACCACTACTGAGCCGTCCTGCATCAGCACCTCGGCGCGGCCGCCGAAGGCCAACTCGTTAGGGTCCTTCGCATGGTAGCGGCGGGTCCATTCCGCATCCTCGCGCGTCTCGATGCGGCGCCAGAGATCGACGGTGTCGCGGCGGGCGGCACGGCGCGGCGCGTAGCTGTCGACGTGGTGCCAGCGCCCGTCCTGCAGGGCGACCGCGAAGATGTACATGATCGAATGGTCGAGGGTTTCGCGGCTGGCCTTCGGGTCCATCTTCTGTGGATCGCCCGCACCGGTGCCGATGACGTTGTGGGTGTGGTGGCTGGTGTGCAGGACGATCTTCTCGATCTGCCCGGTGTCGGGGATGCGCTCGCGCATGCGGAACGCCAGGTCGATCAGCGCCTGGCTCTGGTACTCGGCGCTGTGCTCCTTGGTGAAGCTGTCCAGGATGGCGCGCTTGGGCTCGCCCGACTCGGGCAGCGGAACCTGGTAGACCGCTTCGGGACCGGAGAGGATCCAGGCGATCACCGAGTCCTCGCCTTCATAGATCGGGCTCGGGGCGCCCTCGCCGCGCATCGCCCGGTCGATGGCCTCCACCGCCAGCTTGCCGGCATGCGCCGGGGCATAGGCCTTCCATGAGCTGATCTCGCCCTTGCGCGACTGGCGCGTGGTGATGGCAACGTGCAACGCCTGCTGCACGGCCTGGAAGATCGCGTCCTGCCTGAGCCCGAGCAGCGCGCCAATGCCCGCCGCCTGCGCCGGGCAAAGATGGGCGATGTGGTCGATCTTGTGTTCGTGCAGGCAGATCGCGCGCACCAGGTCGATATGGATCTCATAGGCGGCCGCCAGCCCGCGGATGAGGTCGCGCCCCGACTTCTGCAGTGCCTGCGCCACCGCCAGCACGGGCGGAATGTTGTCGCCGGGATGGGCGTAGTCGGCGGCAAGGAAGGTGTCGTGCATGTCGAGTTCGCGCACCGCGGTGCCGTTCGCCCAGGCCGCCCATTCCGCGCTGACGCGCCGGCCGCCCGGCACGCCGAACACGGTGGCGCCGCCCTTGCGCGGATGGCCCAGCGCCATGTCGCGCGCAGACACGGCGGAATGGCGGTTGATGGCGGCCAGCGCCACCGCGGCATTGTCGATGATGCGGTTGACGATCATGTCGGCGACGTCGCGCCCGACCGCCACCTTGTCGCTCGCCACGCCGGCGATCTTCCACGCCAGGTGTTGCTCGCGCGGCAGCCGTGCCGACGACGGGTGGACCCTCACCTCATGCAGCTTCACGTGTCATTCCCTCCGGCGGCGGCGGGGGGCGGATTGGCGCCCTCGCGCGCACGGCCCAGTGTTGTCCAGCTTCTCGGGCGTTCATTGCGACCACGCCCGCCCGGAACGGAATCATATATTAGTGTCAGGTAAGTGTCAGGCGCATTGATCGCGCCCGTGGACGGAGGCAACCAGCATGAACCGAGTGATTCGCGTGGCCGGTGCACAGATGGGCGGAACCCGGCGTGCCGACAGTCGCCAGCACACGCTGGAGCGCATGATCGCGCTGCTCGAGCGCGCCGCCGCGGTGGGCGCGGGGCTGGTGGTGTTCCCCGAACTCGCCTTCACCACCTTTTTCCCGCGCTGGCTGTTCGACAGCGCGCAGGAACTCGACGGCTATTTCGAGCCGGCGATGCCGAACCCCAACGTGCAGCCTCTGTTCGACCGCGCGCGGACGCTCGGGGTCGGCTTCTATGTCGGCTACGCCGAACGCACCGACGACGGGCGGCGCTTCAATGCCGCCCTGCTGGTGGGCCCGGACGGCAGCGAAATCGGCAAGTACCGGAAAGTGCATCTGCCCGGGTCGGTGGAGCCGCGCGCCGGCGCGCGCTTTCAGCAACTGGAGAAACGCTACTTCGCGTACGGCGACCTCGGCTTTCCCACCTGGCGCGCGCCGACCGCGCTGGGCGGCGGCGTGCTGGGCATGCTGATCTGCAACGACCGCCGCTGGCCCGAAGCGTGGCGCGTGCTGGCGCTGCGCGGCGTCGAGTTGGTCTGCATCGGCTACAACTCCGCCGCCTATGACCCGAACGGTGGCGACACCGAGGATGCCGGGCTGCGCACCTGGCACTCCCAGCTCGCCGCGCAGTCGAACGCCTACATGAATGCCACCTGGGCGGTGACGGTCGCCAAGGCCGGCGACGAGGACGGCTCGGGCCTCATCGGCGGCTCGTGCATCGTCGATCCGAACGGGCGGATCGTGGCGGAAGCGAAGACGCTCGGCGACGAGGTGATCGTCGCCGATTGCGACCTCGATGCGTGCCGGCAGGGCAAGGAGAAGATGTTCAACTTCGCCGCCCATCGGCGCCCGAACTGGTATGGGCCGATCACGGAACAGACCGGCGCGACGCCGCCGCCGGAGTGCCGCGCCTGATTCACCCGCTCTCAACCATTCCGGTGCACACTGCCCTGCATCGGCGATGAAGGCATCGTCTGCCGGCGGAAAAACTCCGCCCATTTTCGTGGTCGCGATCGCGCCCGCCGCGCGTCCCGGCGATCACGATGCGGCTCGGCGCCGCCGCGCAACTTGATCCGCCCCTCCGTGGGGATCAAGTTAGCTGCACCGCATGCAGCCGAGGTGTCCCCCTGTCCGTGACGAACTCCACGCGCTGGCAACCCGACCGCAGCGGCGATCGGCAGGCGCGCACCAGGCCGTCGCTGGCGCTGGCGCTCAGGCGTGGCCTGGCGGCCCGTTGCCCGGTGTGCGGCCAGGCCGCGCTGTTTGCGGGCTATTTGCGCGTGCGGACGGCGTGCCCAAACTGCGGCGAGCTGTTGGGCCGCATCCACGCCGACGACGCGCCGCCGTACTTCACCATTCTGATCGTGGCACACATCGTGGTGCCGGGCATGCTGCTGCTGGAGCGGGCCGCCACGCCGCCGCTGTGGGTGCACGCCATCATCTGGCTGCCGCTGACGCTCGGGCTGACGCTGGCCCTGCTGCGCCCGATCAAGGGCGCCATCCTGGGCGCGATGCTCGCGCTCGGCGTGCCCGCCGTCGAGGACGAGCCGGCATGAGCGGGTCGACTGGATGCGGAGCGTGCACCGCCCGCCTGCTGCGGGTGTCGCTGGAGGGCGAGACGCTGACCCGTCTCACGCCGCTGCTGGAAGCCGACCGCGCCCAGGCGGTCAACGACCTGGAAGCGGAGAACCGCTTCGCCCCGCGTGCCCGGCCGGGCATCGACGACGCCGGGCCCTACGCCTTGCGCCTGACCATCTACGAGGGCCGGCTGGTGTTCGATATCCGCCGCGCCGACGACACCCCCTGGCTGGCCATTGCGCTGGCGCTGGGACCCTTCCGCAGCCTCATCCGCGATTACTACATGCTGCTCGACAGCTACGCCGCAGCGGTCGCGGAAGGCCGCGAGTCGCGCATCCAGGCGATCGACATGGGGCGGCGCGGGTTGCACAACGAAGGCGCGCAATTGATGCTCGCGCGGCTGGACGGCAAGGTGGACATCGACTTCGCCACCGCGCGGCGGCTGTTCACGCTGCTCTGCGTGCTGCACCAGCGCATCTGAGGACCCTCGCGACATGAAGATCGACGGCACCGCCTACCGCAGCATCTGGGTGGACCCGGACGATGGCTGGTCGGTACGCATCTTCGACCAGACTCGCCTGCCCTGGGCGGTGGCGGTCCTGCGCCTGACCAGCGTGGCGGAGGCGATGCACGCCATCGCCAGCATGCAGGTGCGCGGCGCCCCGCTGATCGGCGCGGTGGCCGCCTACGGGGTGTGCCTGGCGGTGCGCGCCGACGCCTCCACCGAGGCGATGGAGCGCGACTGCGCGGCGCTGGCGGCCACCCGGCCGACCGCGGTCAACCTGCGCTGGGCGATCGGGCGCATGCTCACCCGCTTGCGCAACACCGTACCCGCCGAACGCGTCGCCGCCGCCTATGAGGAAGCCGGACGCATCGCCGACGAGGACGTCGCGCAGTGCGAGGCGATCGGGCGGCACGGCGTCGGATTGATTGCGGAGATCGCCGCGCGCACTACCCGGCGGGTCAACGTGCTGACCCATTGCAACGCGGGCTGGCTGGCCACCGTGGACTGGGGCACCGCGCTGGCGCCGATCTACATGGCCTGCGAGCGCGGCATCGACCTGCACGTGTGGGTGGACGAGACGCGGCCGCGCAACCAGGGCGCGGCGTTGACGGCGTGGGAGCTCGGCAGCCACGGCGTGCCGCACCGCGTGATCGCCGACAACGCCGGCGGCCACCTGATGCAGCATGGCGAGGTCGACCTGGTGATCGTCGGCACCGACCGGGTGGCGTGCAACGGCGACGTGGCCAACAAGATCGGCACCTACCTGAAGGCGCTGGCGGCGCACGACAACGGCGTGCCGTTCTGGGTCGCACTCCCCGGCACGACGATCGACTGGACCGTCGCCGAAGGGCGCGACATTCCGATCGAGGAGCGCAGCCCCGCCGAGGTCACCGATATCACCGGGCGCACCGCGGACGGGCGCATAGAGACGGTGCGGGTGACCCCCTCCGGCGCCGCCAACCCGGCCTTCGATGTGACGCCCGCGCGGCTGGTGACAGGGCTGATCACCGAACGCGGGCGCTGCGCGGCCAGCGCGGAGGGGTTGCTGTCGCTGTTTCCCGAACGGAGGTAGGCCGGTCAGGCCGATTTCGGCAGGTGCGCGGCCACGCCGCAGCGTGCCGACGAGGTTCGCCGCTTCGCTGATGCTTTAGCGCGTGCTGCCGCGGGCGAAGGGATCGACTGTGCGCATGCGGTCGCCGTGGCCGTGCGAGCCCCAGGTATCGGCCACCGTCAGCCACACGAAAGCGACGGCCACCACCACGAACAGCCCGAGCGCAATGGCCGCGAGCGGCCCGAACTGCCAGCGCGGCAACAGCCGCTCGATCGGGGAACGCCGCGCGCCGGCGAGCCGATCGGCCACCGACGGGGGCGCGGGCAACAGCATGACCAGCCGTTCGGCCATCGGCGTCGCCTCGGCCAACGTCCAGCAGCAGTCCGGCGCGCTGACGATCATGGCGGCGAGGCTGGCGACCGCCGCGGCGGGCGGCAGCCGTGCCAGGCGCGCGGCTTCATCCCACGGGTCCTCGCCGCGACGCCCGAACATGGACGCGACGGTCATCGTCATGGCCCCGTCGGGTGGACCGATATCGGCATACAGAAAGGGATTCAGGGCGGAGCGACCTAGGGCAAAGAGATCGGGCGATGCCATGCCGGAAGCTCCGAAGTGCCACCGCCCGGCGCCGTGGCGCCGGGCGGGGCAGAGTATCGTCAGCCTTCCGAGTCTTGGCCAGCAGCGCCGTTCTTGCGTTCGACGTGGTCGGCCACCATCGCCTCGGTGGTGATCAGCAGCGAACCGATCGAGGTCGCATGCTGCAGCGCCGCGCGCACGACCTTGGTCGGGTCGATGATGCCGGCCTTCACCAGGTCCTTGAACTCGCCGGTCTGCGCGTCGAAGCCCCAGTTGTAGTCGTCGCGGTCGAGCACCTTGCCGGAGATCACCGCACCGTCCTCGCCGGCGTTCTCGGCGATCTGGCGCAGCGCCGTCAGCGACGCCTTGCGCACGATCTCGATGCCGAAGCGCTGGTCGTCGTTGTCGGCCTTCAGCTTGGCGAGGACCAGGCTGGCCCGCGCCAGCGCCACGCCGCCGCCCGGCACGATGCCTTCCTCGACCGCGGCGCGGGTCGCATGCA
>CAIMEK010000687.1 GCA_903839965.1 uncultured Acetobacteraceae bacterium
AGGGCGCCAGATTTTGGCAGGGCCGACCGGGCGAAGGCGATGTCGAGCATGGAGGCAACTCCGTGGTGCAGGCCAATGGGGCGTCAACTGTAGCAGCGGTGCGTCGGTTCGCCACTGTGGTGCCACGACGCTTTGCACCGGTTCGCACCGGCTTTATGAGAGGCCATGGACGATAACAGCCTGCTGGACCTTGCTTTTGAACTGGCCGCCGCCGCCGGAGAGACCATCCTGGAGGTACGGGCGCGTGGATTTGCCACGATGCGCAAGGCCGACGCCTCGCCGGTAACCGAAGCGGACCAGCAGGCCGAACTGCTGATTGCCGCGAGGTTGCGCGCTGTTACACCGGATTTGCCGGTGGTGGCGGAGGAAGAAATCGCGGCGGGACACGTGCCCGCGCGGGCCGACAGTTTTTGGTGTGTCGACCCGCTGGACGGCACGCGCGAATTCAGCGCCGGCCGCGATGACTTCGCCGTGTGCATCGGGCTTGTGCGGGCGGGCCGGGCGGTGTTGGGGGTGGTAGGGGCGCCGGCCAAAGGGGTGGTGTACGGCGGCATTGTCGGGCACGGCGCGGTGAAGCGCAGCGCCGCCGGAGAGCTGGCGATCGCCGCCCGTCGGCCGCCCGCCGCCGGGATCGACGTGGTAGCGAGCCGTTACCATGGCAAGGATGCACGCATGCAGCCGTTCCTGGCGCAGCGGCGGGTGGCATCGACGATCAATATCGGCTCGGCGTTGAAATTCTGCCTGCTGGCAGAAGGGATCGCGGATCTGTATCCGCGCTTCGGCACCACCATGGAGTGGGATACCTGCGCGGCACAGGCCGTGCTGGAGGCGGCCGGTGGGTCGGTGCGGTTGGTTGAGGGCGATCAGGCACTGGCTTACGGGAAGCCAGGCTGGGTGAACCCACATTTTTACGCAATGGGGCGGGAGTGACCGAACTCCTGCAACCCGACGCGGCGGGGATTGGCCGCGCCGCGGATCTGCTGCGCGCCGGCAGGCTGGTCGCCTTCGCCACCGAGACCGTCTATGGCCTGGGAGCGGACGCCGGCGACGTGCGGGCCGTGGCGGCGATTTTCTCCGCCAAGGGACGGCCGCGCTTCAACCCATTGATTTGTCACTATCCGAACGCCGAGGCGGCGTTTGCCCATGTCGAGGCAAATGCGGCAGCGCACCGGCTGGCGAAGGCGTTCTGGCCGGGGCCGCTGACCCTGGTGCTGCCGCGACGGGTGGAGTGCCCGGTGGCGCTGCTGACAGGAGCCGGTCTGGACACGCTGGCGGTGCGGGTGCCGGCCCAGAAGGATGCACTGACGCTGTTGCGCGCCGTGGGGCGAGCAGTGGCGGCACCCTCGGCCAATCGTTCCGGCGAGGTCAGCCCGACGACCTCGGAACATGTGCTTGCCGACCTGGCCGGGCGGATCGATGCTGTGCTTGACAGTGGCCCCTGCCCGGTTGGGGTGGAGTCCACGGTTCTCGACCTGAGCGGCGAATACCCGCTTCTGCTGCGGCCCGGCGGGATCTCGCTCGAGGCCATTGTGGGTGTGGTCGGTCGCGTCGAACGCGGCCTATTGCCGGAGGCGGCGCAGGCGGCGCGGACATTGCGTTCGCCAGGGTTGATGGTGTCGCACTACGCGCCGGCGCTGCCGGTGCGACTCGATGCGCGCGAGGTCGGGGCGGATGAGGCCCTGCTGGCCTTCGGGGCGCCTCCTGCCGGGGCGGGAGTGGTGTTTCAACTAAGCGAATCGGCCGATCTCGCCGAAGCGGCCGCCAAATTGTTTGCCGGACTGCGCGCACTGGATGAGGAAGGGCGCCGGCGCGGTCTTTGCCGCATCGCGGCGATGACGGTGCCTGGAGAGGGACTCGGACTGGCGATCAACGATCGGTTGCAGCGGGCGGCGGCGCCGCGGAACTGAGCCGCAGGAGCGCCGGCCGGCTACAAATCGGAGCGGACGAAGTCCCGCTGCATGATGACGACCGGGGTTCCGTGGTCGACGCCATTTCCCACCGATACCCAACCCAACCGGGCATACAGGCCGACAGCGGTTGAAGTCTGCAGCCAGAGCGACGGGACGGTGGCTGCTGCGAGGCGTTCGATCGCTCGCACAAGGCGCACCGAGTGGCCGCGACCGCGGAAGGGCGGGTTGACATAGACGCTGGCGAGCCAGGGGGTCAGGTCCGGGCGGTCGTCGAGATCATCGTGCAGCAGACTGGCGGTACCGGCGGGAACGCCGGCATCGAGCAGGACGACGGATTGTTCAGGACCGATTCGCGCCTTGCGGGAGGCGACCCGGGCGACAGTGGTCTCCAGCGTGCGGCCCTTGGCACGGCCCCATTCTTCCCACAGCCAGCGAGCGATGCCCGGGACCAGTTCCGGATGGTCGGCGATGGTGACGATTTCGACGGTCATGCGAAGCCTGCCATGGGATGAGGGACTGCACCGGGAGCATGGATAACCCATTACGCCAACGGAAGACACCGGGGCCGAGGTGCCATTGACCGGAAGCGAGGGTGTCCTGCAACCTCGGCGCGGAGGTCCTGCCATGTCCGAATTGCCGTCTTCGCGCTCCGCCCCGACCGTCGTGCAGACCGGATTGGTCGCCCAGCTTGCCGCGCTGCTCGACGGCAGTTTCTCGGCCGAGCATGGGGTGGGCAAGCTGAAGCCGTACATGATGCCCGAATGGCGTGGCGGAGCCGAACTGGCGACGATGCGGCGGATCAAGGCGGCGCTCGACCCGGCCGGGCTGATGAATCCCGGCAAATTGCTGCCTTGACCGGGTGGTCTTCGGTGGCCGGCGCATTGCGGTTTGGCCGGGCGTGCCGCGGCAGGTAAAGTGCCAGGGATGAAGATGTTGGCCACCAGCCCCGGCCCGCTTGTGAGCCGGATTGACCGCTACGTATTCCGGCAGTTGCTGCTGGCACTGATCGCGGTGACCATTGGGCTAGTGGCATTGATCTGGCTGACCCAGTCGCTGCGCTTCGTCGAACTGGTGGTTAATCGCGGCCTTTCGATGCGGGTTTTTCTGGAGCTGTCCAGCCTGCAAATCCCTTATTTTGTCTCGGTAATCCTGCCTATCACGACCTTCGTGGTGGTGCAGTTCATCTATCAGCGCCTGGCCGGCGACCGCGAACTGACTGTGCTGCGGGCTGCCGGCGTGTCGCCGATCGGGCTCGCGCGGCCCGCCTTGGCGGTAGCGGCGGTGGCGGTGGCGGTGGGCTACGCGCTGAACCTGTGGGTGGTGCCGGCGGCGTCCAGCGCGTTCCGGCAATACCAGTTCGAGATTCGCAATCGAGTCGCGGCCTTCCTGCTGCAGGAGGGGGTATTCACCCCGGTGTCGGACGATCTGACGGTTTATGTGCGGGCTCGCGATCCCGACGGCCTGCTGCGCGGGATCTTGATCGAGGATACGCGCCAGCGGAACAACCCCGCGACCATTCTGGCCGAACGGGGTCGTTTGATCGGATCCGAGGGTACACCCAGGGTGCTGCTGTTCAATGGCAGTCGTCAGGAGATCGATCGACAATCCGGACGATTGAACGTGCTGACCTTCGCCGAGAACGCAATCGATCTCAGCCAAGGAGCGCGCGGCGAGGAACAGCGGTTTCGCGACATGAGCGAGATGTCGATCGGCGAATTGTTTCATCCGTTGGCAGGAACGGTTCTGGAACGCGATATCCCCAAGCTGCGGGTGGAGGCGCATCGGCGCCTGGTGACGCCGTTGAGCGCGGTGTCGTTCACGCTGGTCGGGCTGGTGGCGGTGCTGATGGGCACTTTCCGCCGGCACGGCGGGCTGATCCGACCAGCGCTTGCAGTGTTGAGCGTCGTGGGACTGCTCGCGGCCGGGCTGCTGCTGGTGAACCTTGCAGCCAAGCAACTCGCGCTGATCCCCCTGATCTGGGTGAATACGCTGGCGCCGGGACTGGTGTGCGCCTGGGCGCTGTTCGGGCCGCAGTTGCGGTTGATGCCGGTCGCATTGCAGGCAAAGCTGGGGGCGACCTGATCCCATGCTGATTGCCGCCACCCTTTCCCTTTACATCGCGCGTGCCTTCGTGGTGTCGGTGGCCGGCATGCTTGCGGCCCTGACCGGGCTGGTCGGGCTGTTCGACCTCATCGAACTGCTGCGGCGGTCGGCGACCAAGCCGGACGCCACCTTCGCCATCGTCGCCCAGATGGCAGCCCTGCGGTTGCCCTGGATTTGCATGCAGATTCTGCCGTTCGCGGTTCTGCTGGGCGGCATCATGGCATTCTGGAAGCTGACGCGTTCATCGGAGTTGATCGTGGCGCGAGCATCCGGTGTGTCGGCCTGGCAGTTCCTTGCCGCGCCGCTGCTCTGTGCGGTTGCAGTCGGTAGCTTCGCCACAGCGGCGGTCAGCCCCGTCTCGGCGGTGATGCGGTCTCGCGCCGAGGCCATGGAGAATATCTACCTGCGCACCGGCGGCGGTCCGCTTGCATTGAATGGGGGGCATCTATGGCTGCGCCAGTCCGACACGGGGCTGACGCCGCAAGGGGTGGCGATCCTGCATGCGCGCACGGTGAGCCTGCGCAATGGCGACCTGACGGCGCGCGACGTGAGCATCTTTCGCCTGGACACAAACGACCGCCTGCTGGAAAGGGTGGAGGCCAGCCGGGCGCGGCTCGGCAACGGGGAATGGGAGCTCGATGACGCACGCACGATCCTGCCCGGCCATCTGCCCTCGCCGCCTCGTCCGCTCACGCTGGACACCAACATGACGGTGGCGCGCGTGCAGGAGAGCTTCGCTCCTCCCGACACGCTGTCGTTCTGGGCGTTGCCGGGGTTCATTGCTTTATTGGATCGATCCGGATTTTCGTCGATTCGTCACCGATTGCAGTTCCAGACGCTGCTGGCACTGCCGCTGCTGGCCGGAACGATGACTCTGCTGGCGGCAGGATTCTCGATGCGGCCGTCGCGCCGCGGTGGGGTGGCGAAGATGATCGGGAGCGGGGTCGCTGCCGGGTTTGCACTGTACTTGATCTCGAAGGTGGCCGAGGAATTCGGCCAGTCCGGAGCCTTGCCCACAGTGCTGGCAGCGTGGGCCCCCGCCGCCTCCGGGCTGATGTTAAGCGTGGCGCTGCTGCTGCATCTGGAAGACGGCTGAACATGGCGGGCACACGGACCACGGCGTTGCGTAGACTGCGCCAGCGACTGTTGCTGGGCGCGGTCCTGGCGATGCTGGGAACGGTCGTGGCACAGGCTCAGCCCAGCAATATGACAACCACGCAGCCGATGTCGCGTGACCGGCCCGTGTTTTACCAGGCTGACGCAGTCGAGTACGACCGCGATGGCGCCACAGTGACGCTGTCCGGGCATGTGGAGATCTGGCAGGGCGACCGTATCCTTCGGGCGGACCGGGTTACCTACGACCGCAACACCGGGGTAGCGGCCGCGACCGGCAATGTGGCACTCGTCGAGCCAGGAGGGCAGGTACTGTTCGCGGAGTATGCCGAGCTCAGCGAGGGCATGAAAAACGGTATATTGAGCGACCTTCGCGCGTTGCTGCCACAGAACGGGCGGCTGGTTGCCAACGGCGCGCGCCGAACCGACGCGACTATCAATGAGCTGAGCCGGGCGGTTTATACGACGTGCAATCTGTGCGTCGAGGACCCGTCAGCGCCACCATTGTGGGATATCCGTGCACGCTCCGCGCTGCAGGATACCGAGCACAAGAAGATCGAGTATCGGGACGCGGTGGTGGACCTGTATGGCGTGCCGGTCGCCTACTTTCCGTTCCTGGTGCACCCGGATCCGTCGGAGCGGCGGGCCAGTGGTATTATGATACCGTCTGCCGGATCGTCGAGTCACCTCGGCGTTTACCTGGGTGTACCGTATTACTGGGTGATCGATGGCCAATCGGACGCGACGCTGACCCCGGTCCTTTCTTCGAAGCAGGGAGGCGGGTTGCTGGCTGACTATCGGCATTCTTTCAATAATGGCCGGATCACGGTGCGCAGCTCGGTCGCCAATGACAACGGTAACATGGGTGGGCACATTTTCGCTCGCGGCGACTTCACGATCGACGATACCTGGCGTTGGGGCTTCGATATCAACAGGGCCAGCGGTGTCGACTATATGCGTGACTACAAGATACAGGGGGGGTTGGTGCCCGCGCTGGCCAGCCAGGTATGGCTGGAGGGGTTCGGGCAGGGCGCGTATACGCGGCTGGACGTGCGCGCTTACCAAAGCATCCTCAACAGCGGCAATGTGGTCGCGCGGTTGCCCTATGTGCTGCCGCGCTACCAATACAGCTATTTTGGCGAACCGGATGCACTTGGCGGCCGGCTGTCCGTGGAGGCGGGGGTATTCAACCTGCTGCGCGAGATCGGCACCTCCACCCAACGCGGGCGGCTGAGTCTGGATTGGCAGCGACCCTTCGAAGGGCGGTTCGGCGATCTGTGGAAAGTCACCCTGCATTTGGACAGCGCTGTCTACGCGGCACGCGATTTCAACGGATTACCGAATTTTGGTTCGTCCAATACGGTACAGTCGGCACAAGCCATGCCCACCGTGGCAACGGAAGTACGCTGGCCCCTGGTGCGCGATGCCGGGAGTTGGGGCACCCAGACCATTGAACCGATCGCACAACTGGTCGTGGCGCCAAACGGGTCGAAATACGGCTCAACGACCGGGCCGAACGGTACGACGACGACGACTTCACGGGTGCCGAATGAGGATAGCTTTGACCAGGAGCTTAGCGACGCCAACCTGTTCGCCCTGAACCGTTTTCCAGGCGTGGACCGGCTGGAGGGAGGCATTCGGGTCAGCGCAGGACTGCGTGGCAACTGGAAGTTCCCGGACGGCCAGATGCTGGACGGATTGGTCGGCCAATCCTATCGAATGCAGAAGAGTTCGCCCTGGATGGTCGGGTCGGGCCTGGATAAGCAGGCATCGGATGTCGTGAGCCGGGTTTCATATGCGCCCGGGCAGTTTGTGGACTTCACCGCGCGGGCGCGGTTTGACCCGCACAGGCGGATGTCGATGTCGTTCGCCGACCTCGTGAGCAACGTCGGACCGCAGGCGCTGAAGGTTTCGGCGGGCTACATCCACAGCTCGATAAATCCCTATTTTACCTACGACTACCCACCGAACATGTTCGTGCCGGCCGGGGTGTTATGGGGCGGCAACGGGAAGACCCCGCCTTCCGCTCCCGGCGAGCCCTATCCGGCGCCGCGGGATGAGATCACGCTGGGTGTGAGCACGCGCTACGGGGCGTGGAAGCTGTCGGGCAATGCACAAGCCGACCTGCGCACCCACCAGATGACCTCGGTTGGAGTTGGCGGCGCTTATGAAAACGAGTGCTTTATCTTCAACCTGATCGCTTCCAGGCGCTATACGTCCCTCGGGAGTGACCATGGCGACACCGTGGTGCTGTTCCAGATCACGCTCAAGACCGTCGGGCAGTTCGGCTTCCATCCGATGTGAGTCGGCGCCGGAGCCCGGTCCCAAGGAGTTCAGACTACCCATGATGCTGCGCTTCCCTCGCCCACGCCGCCCGAACCTCAGGGTCGTGCTGCTGCTTGCCGCCCGGGCCGTGGCGCCTGTGCCGGCACTGGCGCAGACTGCCGACGCGTCGCGCATCGTCGCGGTCGTGAATGGTGACGTCATCAGCAAGGCCGATGTGGACCATCGGCGACGGCTGTTCGCGTTGTCGACCGGCATGTCGGCTGCTCCGGAGGTGCTGGATCGGTTGACGCCGCAGGTGACGCGCCAGCTGATCGACGAGCGACTGCGGCTGCAGGAGGTGCAGCGGCGGCACGTCGTCGTTCAGGACAACGAGATCGCGGGCGCGATCCGCGAGATCGAGCAGCGCAATGGCATGCCCGACGGAACGCTGCGCCGACGGCTGTCGGCCGATGGGGTGGAGTTCCGCACGCTGATCGACCAGGTGCGGGTGCAGATCGGCTGGGGCCGGGTGCTTCGCCAGGTGCTCGGCCAGCAAACCGAGATCACCGATGCCGATATCCAGGAACAGGCCAATCTGCTGAAGGAACAGACGGGTCAGCTGGAATTCCGCCTCGCTGAAATCTTCGTGCCGATCGGCGACCCCGGGCAAACCGACGAAGCACGTAAGTTCGCCGATACCATCATCCAGCAGCTTCGTCTCGGCGCGCCGTTCCCGGTGGTGGCGGCGCAGTTCAGCCAGAGCCAGACGGCATTGCAGGGCGGCGACGAGGGCTGGGTTCAGCCCAACCAGATCGATCCCACGGTGCTGCGCGTGCTGCAGGAAATGCCGGACGGGGCGATCAGCAATCCTATTCCCGTGCCCGGCGGGCTATCCATCGTGACGTTGCATGGCAAGCGGGAGATTGGTCGCGACCCAGGCACCATGGTGAGCCTGCGGCAGGTATTCCTGCCGTTCGCCGCGCGCCTCGATCCGAACGCGCCGACGGCACAGCAACAGCAGGTGCTGGAGCAGGCGCGTCGGCTTTCCGGTTCGGCAAAGACCTGCGATGACATTGAAGCGGCGAACAAGGCTTCCGGTAGCAAGCGCCCGGCTGACCCGGGCGAAGTGCGGGCGGAAGGGGTGGGAGCTCCCGCACTTCGTCAGATTCTGGCGACGTTGCCGGTAGGCAAAGCGAGCCAGCCTCTGATCGCCGATGACGGCGTGGCGGTGCTCATGGTGTGCTCCCGTGAGCAGCGGAATTTGGGTTTGCCCAGCAAGCAGGAACTGACTGACCGTATTTTGAGCGAGCGGGTGGAACTGGCATCACGCCAGCTCATGCGCGATTTGCAGCGGCGGGCGGTGATCGATCAGCGCTCCTGAGCCGCGGTGGGCTGAATTGCCGCCGTTGCGCGAGGTGATCGCGCGACATGGCCTGGATGCGCGACGCTCTCTTGGGCAGCATTTTTTGCTCGACGGCAATCTGACGGCGCGCATTGCGCGCCAGGCCGGCGCGCTGGATGGACGGCATGTGCTGGAGGTCGGACCGGGTCCGGGCGGCCTCACGCGGGCGTTGCTGGCGACCGGCGCGGCCGATGTGACCGTCGTGGAGGTCGACGCGCGGGCAGTCGCGGCAATGCGGGAATTGCACGAGGAATCCGCTGGGCGGCTGCATGTGGTAGCGGGCGACGCAATGGCGTTGGACCTCGCGACCCTGGTGCCGGCACCGCGACAGGTGGTCGCCAATCTGCCTTACAACGTAGCCTCGCCGTTGCTGGTGGGCTGGTTGCGGAATGCGTCGCTGTGGGAGCGGTTGACGCTGATGTTCCAACTGGAGGTGGCCGAGCGGATCTGCGCGGCCCCCGGGACGCCCGCGTATGGGCGGCTGACGGTGCTGGTGCAGTGGTGCTGCGCGGCAGAGTTGCGACTGCGCATTCCGCCGGCGGCTTTCGTGCCGCCGCCCAAGGTCTGGTCGGCCGTGGTGGTGCTGACGCCGCATGCGACACAGCCCGGGGCCAGGCTGTTCGCGACGATGGAGCAGCTTACCGCGGCGGCTTTCGGGCAACGTCGCAAGATGCTGCGCGGTGCCTTGCGGGGGGTGGGCGGAGAAACGCTGCTGGGACGCGCCGGCATCGCGCCGGAACGACGGGCGGAGACACTGGCAGTCGCGGAGTTCGACCGCCTGGCACGACTCCTTTGCACCGGCGATTCGAAGTCCAACCCGGTCGGGGCCGCGCGCGATTGAAACCCTGGTCAGGGTGCCAGCCAGCCGAGCAACGCGGTCAAAGTGACCATCGATAGCGCAGTGCTGACCACTACTGTGCTGGCTGATGCCTCCATCATGGTTTCGAAGCGCCTGGCAAACAGAAAAGCGTTGGCGCCGGTGGGCATCGCCGCGGCGATCACCACCACCGAAAGAGCAACTCCGCGCACGCCGACCAAGTGGCCGATGAACGCCACCAGAGCCGGCATGGCCACCAGTTTGAGGAATGTCGCCAGCAATACCTCGCGTGCATCCGACCATCCGGAAGGGCGCGGCAGCGACGCGCCAAGACAGAACAAAGCCATTGGCGGCCCGGCGCTTCCAATGAGGCCAAAGAAACGTTGCATGGGGACCGGCATGTCGAGGCCACTGACACGCCAAACGAAGGCGAGCAGGATCGACATTACAACCGGGTTGCGCAGCACCCCCGGCATCGCAGCACCCAGCAGACCGAGCACGCTACGTCCGCGCGCGCTGCCGGCCTCGATGAAGACGGTGGCAACCGGCAGGAGCACGGCCGAATGGAAAGCGATCACCGCCAGCAGATAGGCGACGCCATCACGTCCATATGCGGCGTCGACGATCGGGATGCCGAGCATGACGGTGTTGCCGAACACGCAGTCCAGGCCGAACACCGAGGCGGCGGGGAGCTGAGCGCCAAACAACATACGAGCCAGCAGCATTGCGAAGCCGAAAAGCGCGAGCGCACCGCCAAGGAAGGTGCCGGCGACGTCCAGCAGACGCAGGGGGGGCGCCTCGATGATCGAGAGGAACAGCAGGGCGGGCAAGGCGATATAGAATACAAAGTCGGTCATGCCCCGCACCGCTGCCATCTCGACCAGGCGCAGGTGAATGGCCACGGCGCCCATTGCGATGACGGCGAAGACCGGGCCGACGATCCCCAGGACGCTCATGGAGCGTCGAGCTCGCCGCCCGCTGCCCATTCGTAGGAAAGCGCCCAATCGGGCGACCAGAACCAACAGCGTTGCGGGCTGGACGGCGCGGGGCGGCGGTAGCTGCGGACGAATTCGATGCCGCCACGGAGAAAGGCGCGCTCCAGCGCGTCTCGCTCGGCCGGTGTGCCAGCCAGGGACCCTTCGGCACAGACGAAGGCACATGGCGTGAGATGATGCACAGCTACACCGGACATGGTGCGCGTGAAGGCGAGCACGGCGCCTCGGCCGGAATGCCGCCGTGTCGTGCCGCCACTCTCGTCGGTCGGGACACCGAGCGGGAAGACCAATGTGCCGCCGTCAGACAGATTGTCGATCCAGCGTGCGGCGGGACCGGCGAGCGCGAAATTGACGTAGACGCGCTCGACCGGCCCGTCCGGCCATTCCGCGCCATCACCTTCAAGCACAGTGACATTCGGCCAGGGACACAGATTGGCGCGAGCGGCCGTGGCGAGGTGTCGGTCGTATTCGATAGCGGTCACACTGCCCTCGGGCCCGGTCAGTTCGGCCAGCATGGCGGTGTAATAGCCGGCACCGGCACCGACATGCAGGACGCGGTCGCCCGTGCGGACAGCGAGATGGTGGAGCATGAGTGCGTGCAGCGAGGGACTGCCATTGTTGAGGCCGCGCGCCCGGTCGAGCACGATCAACACGTCGTCGTAAAGCGGCGACGGGTCATCGCCGGCCAATTCGATGGCGCCGGATGTCGGGTTGAGGATCACCCATGGCTTCGGACCGAGAAAAGCCTCGCGCGGTACCAGGGCCAGCGCGCGTTCGACGGCCGGATCATCGATGCCGACGATTCGCAGCATTCGCGTGGCGTAGTTCCGGCGCAGCGCGACAAGGTCGATCACGCACCAAGCCCGGCAAGGAAGGTAGGCAATCCACAGAGGCGGCGGGTGGCCGAGCGGGCGGCATGCAGCACGGCCCGGCAGCTGGCCAGAGCAAGATCGAAATCGGCATTCACCAGCACGTGGTCGAATTCATTGGCATGGGCCATTTCGGTGCGGGCGGCTTGCATGCGTCGGGCGATTTCTGCTTCGTCGTCGGTGCCCCGGCCGCGCAACCGTGATTCCAACTGCGCCAGCGAGGGCGGGAGGACAAATACGCTCACCACATCATCTACCAGGGCAGCGCGCAGCTGGCGGTGGCCCTGCCAATCGATGTCGAACATGATGTCGCGACCGGCGTCCAACGCTGCTACTACCGGCGTTCGCGGAGTGCCGTAGCTGCGACCGAATACCTGCGCCCATTCGAGCATTTCGCTGGCCTCGACCATGGCCGTGAATTGCGCCTGGGTACGAAAGAAATAATGTACGCCTTCCTGCTCGTTGGAACGGGGCGGGCGGGTGGTTACGCTGACAGACAAGGCGAGATTTGGCTCGGCAGCCAGCAGTGCGCGGGTCAGCGTAGTCTTGCCGGCGCCCGAGGGTGCGGAAATTACCAGACACACACCGCGGCGAGCGAGCCCATTCATTCGATGTTTTGCACCTGCTCGCGCAGTTGCTCGAGTGCAGCCTTCAACTTCAGCCCGGTGGCGGTGAGCGGCACCGAAGCGGACTTGCTGCACAGCGTGTTGACCTCCCGATTGAACTCCTGCGTCAGAAAATCGAAACGGCGGCCGATCGCCGTTCCCTCGGCGAGCAACGCCTGGGCGGCGTGCAAATGCGCATCGAGCCGGTCGAGCTCTTCGCGTACGTCCGAACGCGATGCGAGCAGGGCGACTTCCTGGGCAATGCGCTCCTCGGGTAAGGCGGGAACCTCTGCAAGCAGGGCCTGGACCGATTCCAGCATCCGGGCGCGCTGGGCAGCCGGCTGGTTGGCGGCTTCGACCGTCGCCGTGGCACACAGGGCGGCGATTTCGTCGAGCAAGCGGCGCAGGGTGATTGCGAGCCGCGCACCCTCGGCTTTGCGCGAAGCGACCAGGGCTGCCAGGGCGGTGGCAAACCCCTGGCGCATGGCGGCATCGCGCGCTGCATTGGCGGCCTCGTCCTCGGTGGCGGCGGACTGGCGCAGCACACCCGGCAACGCCAACAGGGCTTCCGCACGGGGGGCGGGAGCGCCGGGGATGCGGGCGGCGAGGTCGACGGCGAGCGCGAGCACCTGCTCCAGCGCCGCCGGATCGGGAGCCAGGCGTGGCTGATCGTCCCGCTTGACCGTGAGGTTGGCGGTGACGTTGCCGCGCTTGAGTTGCTTGCCGGCAGCCTCGCGCATGGGCGGTTCCAGGACATCCAGGCCGGGCGGCAGCCGAAAACGCAGCTCCAGGCCGCGCCCATTGACACTGCGCAACTCCCAGACCCATGCCAGCCCGTCGGTGACGCTCTCGATACGAGCGAACCCGGTCATCGAGGCGAGCTCAGCGGGGGCAGGCGCGTCGGTCATGCATGCAATCCTTCAGATGGGCGACATCCTAGCAGCGCCAGGCTAGTGTCGGAACATGGTTGCATATCGGACCGTGCTGATCACCGGCGCGTCCAGCGGGCTTGGCAAAGCGCTGGCGTTGGAATGTGCCGCGCCAGGGGTCGAACTGCACCTGGCCGGGCGCGATCTCGCCCGTCTGGAGGCCGCGGCGGTCGCCTGCCGGGAGCGGGGAGCAGCGGTGCACGCGCGCGTGCTCGACGTATGCGACGAGGCGGCAACGGCGGCGTGGATTGCCGGGGCGGGTCGACTTGACCTGGTGGTGGCGAATGCCGGCATTTCGGCGGGCACCGGGGATGGTCGCGTGGAGCGTTCCGAGCAGGCGCGCGCGGTTTTTGCGACCAACCTGGTCGGCATGCTGAACACGGTGCTGCCGGCGCTGGCGGCCATGCGCGAGCAGGCGCCGGTGGATGGGGTACGGGGACGGATCGCCGTGGTGGCTTCGATTGCCGC
>CAIMEK010000688.1 GCA_903839965.1 uncultured Acetobacteraceae bacterium
ACGCGCTGGAGGCGCTGGCGCTGCACGGGGCGTCGCGCGGCAGCCTGCTGACCGTGCGGCGCATTCTGCGCTGCAATCCCTGGACCCCGGGCGGCACCGACCCCGTGCCGCCCGCGTGTTCGCACACCGACGCTCCGCTCGCCGAGGGCCGGAAGGCACACTGATGGATCAGAAACGCCTGTTCTTGGCGATCGCCGCCTCGATCGCCATCCTGGTGGTGTTCCAGTTCACCACGCCGCGCCCGCCGGCGCCGGTTTCCCCACGCCCCGCGACGGTGCAGGGGCCGACTTCGACCGGCATACCGGCTCCGGTGCCGGCGGGGGCGCCGTCCGTGCCGGCGGCGGGCCAGGCCGCCAGCGGACCGGTGGTGCCCAAGCAGGTGCCCAGGCTGCCGATCGCCGCGCCACGGGTGGCCGGCAGCATCAGCCTGCTGGGCGCGCGGCTCGATGACCTGGTGTTGCGCGACTATCACGACACCATCGCCAAGGACAGCCCGCTGGTGCGCGTGCTGGAGCCGCGTTCGGACCCGCAGCCCTATTACATGCAGTTCGGCTGGTCGGCCGGCCCGGACAGCAGGATCAAGCTACCCGACAACGACACGCTGTGGACCGGCTCGGGCGAGGTCTCGCCGGGCAAGCCCGCGGTGCTGAGCTGGGACAATGGCGAGGGCCAGACCTTCGAGCTGACCGTCGGCATCGACGACAACTACATGTTCTCGGTGCAGCAGCGGGTGCGCAACGCGGGCACGCAGCCGGTGTCGCTGTACCCGTGGTCGCGCATCCGCCGCGACTACACCCCGGAGACGCAGGGCTACTACATCCTCCACGAGGGCCTGCTGGGCGTGCTGGGCGGCACGCTGAAGGAGCAGAAATACTCGACGGTGAAGAGCGACGGCGAGAAGAAGGGCGGGCTGTCGCTGGAGAACACCGGCGCCGGAGGCTGGGCCGGCTTCACCGACAAGTACTGGCTGGTGGCGCTGGTGCCCGACCAGGCCGTGCCGGTGACCGCTGCGTTCCGCCACATTTCCGATGCCGGCCAGGACCGCTACCAGGTGGATTTCGTCACCGCCACGCCACAGGTGGTGCCGGGGGGCGGCGAGGCGGAGTTCAGCAGCCGGGCCTTCGCCGGCGCCAAGGAAGTGCACCTGCTGGACCGCTACGAGGGCCGGGACAAGATTCCGCTGTTCTCGTATGCGGTGGATTTCGGCTGGTTCTGGTTCCTCACCAAGCCGTTCTTCTATGCGATCGACTGGTTGTACGGGGTGTTCGGCAATTTCGGCGTCGCCATCATCGTGTTCACGATCTTCATCAAGGTGCTGTTCTTCCCGCTGGCCAACAAGTCCTATCGGTCGATGAGCAAAATGAAGCTGCTCGGGCCGAAAATGACGGTTTTGAGAGAGCAATACAAAGACGACCCGGCCAAACTGCAGCAGCAGATGATGGCCATGTACAAGGCCGAGAAGGTGAACCCGGCCAGCGGCTGCCTGCCGATGGTGATCCAGATTCCGGTGTTCTTCTCGCTCTACAAGGTCATATTCACCACGATCGAGATGCGGCACGCGCCGTTCTTCGGCTGGATCCACGACCTCTCGGTGATCGACCCGACCAACGTGTTCAACCTGTTCGGGCTGATCCCCTACGATCCGACCGAGCTATCGTCGTTCCTGCATCTCGGCATCTGGCCGCTCGTCATGGGCGCCACGATGTTCTTCCAGCAGAAGCTGAACCCGCCGCCGCCGGACCCGGTGCAGGCGCGGATATTCCAGTGGATGCCGGTGATGTTCACCTTCATGCTGGCCAACTTCCCGGCCGGGCTGGTGATCTACTGGACCTGCAACAACCTGCTCACGATCCTCCAGCAATGGCTCATCATGCGCCAGACCAGCCTGGACAAGCCGCGGCTGGCACGCACCTGAACGCCGAAGAGCGGGCCGCCTGGATCGAGGCCGGGCGGCTCTTGTTCGCGCAGGAGTGCCGCTTCTTCCACGCGACCCAGACGCTGGAGCAACTGCCGCCGGCCGCGGGCGTGGAACTCGCCTTCGCCGGCCGCTCCAACGTGGGCAAGTCGTCGCTGGTGAACGCGCTGACCGGACGGCGGGCGCTGGCCCGCACCTCCACCCAGCCCGGGCGTACCCGCCAACTCAACTTCTTCGACCTCGGCGGCCGGCTGACGCTGGTGGACATGCCGGGCTACGGCTACGCCGAGGCGGCGAAGCAGGTGAAGCAGGACTGGCAGGGGCTGATGTTCCAGTACCTGCGCGGCCGGCCGACCCTGCGGCGGGTGCTGCTGCTGCTGGACGCGCGCATCGCGCTGAAGCCGATCGACCGGGAGGTGATGGAGCTGCTCGATCGCGCCGCGGTCACCTACCAGTTGGTGCTCACCAAGACCGACGCGGTGAAGCCGGCGGAGCTGGAACG
This sequence comes from uncultured Acetobacteraceae bacterium, assembly GCA_903839965.1. Taxonomy (GTDB): domain Bacteria; phylum Pseudomonadota; class Alphaproteobacteria; order Acetobacterales; family Acetobacteraceae; genus Rhodovastum. The sequence continues at coordinate 2,418 of CAIMEK010000688.1, forward strand.
CAAGCTGGCCGAAACCACCGCGGCGGCACGCGGCCACCCGGCGGCGCACATGGATGTGCTGACGACCAGCAGCGAAACCGGCGACGGCATCGCCGAGCTGCGCGCCACGGTGGCGGAACTGCTGGCGCAGTGAGGCGCACCCTGGACCCCGCACCGGGCCGGTGGTAGCGGACTCCGTCTGGCCAGGTGACAGGCGGAACATGATGCAAATTCGTATCGAACCCGACAGGAACGCGGTGGGGAATGCCGCGGCCGCGCTGGGCGGCGATGCAATTCGGGCGGCGATCGAGGCCCGGGGCAGCGCGAACATCGTGGTCGCGACCGGCGCCAGCCAGTTCGAGCTGCTGGCGGCGCTGGTGCGGCGCAAGGATGTCGACTGGTCGCGGGTGACCGCGTTCCACCTCGACGAATATGTCGGCCTGCCCGCGAGCCATCCCGCAAGCTTCCGGCGCTACCTGCGGGAGCGCTTCACCTCCCGCGTGCCGGAGCTGCGCGCCTTTCACCCCATCGCGGGCGATGCCGCCGACCTCGCGGCCGAGCTGGCGCGCCTCGGTGCGCTGATCGCGCGGCACCCGATCGACGTCAGCTTCGCCGGCATCGGCGAGAACGGCCATCTTGCCTTCAACGACCCGCCGGCCGACTTTAACGCTGCCGAAGCGTTCCGCGTGGTCGAGCTGGACGAACGCTGCCGCCGCCAGCAACTCGGCGAAGGCTGGTTCCCGACGCTGGACGATGTGCCGCGCCGGGCGGTCTCGATGACGGTTCCGCAGGTCATGAAGAGCGGGCTGGTCGTGCTGGCGGTGCCCGACGCGCGCAAGGCCGAGGCGGTGCGCGGCACGCTCGAAGGGCCGGTTACGCCGATGCTGCCCGCCAGCATCCTGCGCCGGCATCCGGCCTGCCACCTGTTCCTCGACCCCGGGTCTGCGGCCCTGCTGCGGCAGGTGCCGGACAGACCAGGTGAATGACGGCGACGCAACGACGAACCCCAGGGAAACACACATGAGACACGACAAGGAAAGCCGCGTGACCACCCGGCGCGAGGCCATCGCGGGCGCCGTGGCGGTGGGGCTGGCGGCGGCGATCGCGCCGAAACTCGCCACGGCGCAAACCTTTCCCAGGCCGAAGGCGCCGCTGGTGATCAGCGTGATCGATGTCGCCGGCGACCTGCAGCTCAGCCAGCCCGCCCTGCAGAAGTTCGCCGACACGCATCCGGATCTGATCGCGAAGTTCGCGTTCAGCCAGGCGCCGGCGCCGGAACTCGCCGGCAAGCTCAAGGCCCAGCAGGCCGCCGGACGGCTCGACATCGACCTCGTGCTGACCGGCAACGACGGCCTGGCCGCCGGCATGGAGCAGGGGCTGTGGACGGAGATCCTGCCGAAGTATGCCGCCAAGCTGCCCGACCTGGAGCAGCGCCTCCTGCCCGGCGCCCTCGTCGAGCAGAAAGTGGCGCATGGGCAGGCCGTCGTCGACGACTGGTACCCCTCCGGCCCGCTGCTGGAATACGCCCCGGACCGGGTGAAGGATGTTCCGGATACGGTCGAGAAGCTGCTCGTCTGGTGCAAGGCGAACCCCGGCAAGTTCATGTATGCGCGGCCGGCGAATTCCGGGCCGGGGCGAACCTTCGTCATGGGGCTGCCCTACATCCTCGGCGACAAGGACCCGATGGACCCGATCAATGGCTGGGAGAAGACCTGGGCCTATCTGAAGGAACTCAATAAGTACATTGACTATTATCCCTCCGGCACGGCCGCCACGATGAAGGAACTTGGCGAAGGCAGCCGCTATATCATCGCCACAACCACCGGCTGGGACGTCAATCCACGCTATCTCGGCATCGTGCCGGAAGAATATAAGGTCACCACCCTGAAAGGCTTCCATTGGGTCGGGCAGAGCAACTACATGGCCATCCCCAAGGGCATCGCCGAGGAAAGGCTGGGCGTGCTTCTCGACCTGATGGCCTTCGTCCTGCAACCCGAGCAACAGGCGTTCATGTACGACCACGGCTACCTGTATCCGGGCCCGGCCATCCGGGACGTGCCGATCGAAATGGCGCCGAAGGCAAGCCAGGAGACGTTCAGGCGGTTCGGCCGGCCGGAATACGCGGCGCTGATCGCCAACAACCCGATCGAGCCGCCGCTCGACGCCAAGCCGCTGATTGCCATGTTCGAGAAATGGGACCGCGAGGTCGGCGCGACCAAGTGAAGGAAGGCCAGGAGCTTCGCCCCTGGACCCCACCAAGGGCCGAGAGGCCCTTGGAACCCGTTCGTTTTGAGGGTCTGGTCGAAAGGGGGGCCAGGAGATGCATCGACATCTCCTGGCCCCCCTCTCGACCAGACCCTCCAAGTGAAGCCGGGTCCAGGGGTCGCCCGACCCCTGGCAGGGGTCCAGGGGGCAGCGCCCCCTGGTCTTTTCCCTTCCCGCCATCCTCAGCCGTCGGTCAGCGGCCGGCCGGTCATTTCCGCGGGGCGCGGGAGGTCCATCAGGGCCAGCAGGGTGGGGGCGATGTCGGCGAGGCGGCCGTTGTGGAGGCTTTTGGCGGGGCTGCCGGCGAGGATGACGGGCACCGGGTTGGTGGTATGCGCGGTGTGGGGGCCGCCGTTATCCGGGTCGCGCATCAGTTCGCAGTTGCCGTGGTCCGCGGTTACCAGCAGGGCGCCGCCCTGGCGTTCGATGGCTTGCAGGATGCGGCCGACGCCGGTGTCCACCGTTTCCACTGCCTTGATCGCCGCTTGCAGGCTGCCGGTATGGCCGACCATGTCGGCGTTGGCGAAGTTCAGCACGATCAGGTCGTATTTGCCCGAGG
>CAIMEK010000689.1 GCA_903839965.1 uncultured Acetobacteraceae bacterium
AGGCTTGGGATATGGAAAGTTGGGCCGGGGTTCGGCCCATCGGGGCGAGCCATCCGTCCTGGGACGTGTCGGGAAATCCAACCGACTGACAACAAAGAATATTTCTCTTATCTCCGCGCCTATGGGGCAGCGCCCCTGGTCTTCCTTCCTTCGCGGTTGCCGCGGGCGCTGTTCTGACGGATACAGGTTGCCCTACAACCTTTGCAGACCTGGCCGATGCGCACCGAGTCCGTGGCTTCCCCTGTTTCCGCCGTTGTGGCCGAAGTGCCGCGCTATGATTTCCACACCTCCGAGCCGCGATGGCAGGCCGAGTGGGAGCGGCGTGGCTGTTTCCATGTCGAGGACCTGCCGTCGGACGGCCGGCCGAAGTACTACGTCATGGAGATGTTCCCGTATCCAAGCGGGAAGATCCACATGGGCCACGTGCGCAACTACACGCTGGGCGATGTGGTGGCGCGCTACAAGCGGGCCCGCGGCCATGCGGTGTTGCACCCGATGGGATGGGACGCGTTCGGTCTGCCGGCGGAGAATGCGGCGCGCGAGCGCCGCACGCATCCGGCCACCTGGACCTGGGACAACATCGCCGCCATGCGGGCCGAGTTGAAGCGCATGGGGTTGTCGCTCGACTGGGCGCGGGAGTTTGCCACCTGTGATCCGGCCTATTACGGCCATCAGCAGAAGCTGTTTCTCGACATGCTGGCGGCGGGGCTGGCCGAGCGGCGCGAAAGCTGGGTGAACTGGGACCCGGTGGATGGCACGGTGCTCGCCAACGAGCAGGTGATCGACGGGCGCGGCTGGCGCTCGGGGGCGCTGATCGAAAAGAAGCGCCTGTCGCAATGGTTCCTGAAGATCACGGTTTTCGCACCGGAATTGCTGCAGGCGCTGGATACGCTGAAGCGCTGGCCCGAGCGGGTGCGGGTGATGCAGGCGAACTGGATCGGCCGCAGCGAGGGGGCGCGGCTGCGGTTTGCGCTCACCGAGCCGGTGGACGGCATCGGCGAGGCCGAGGTGTACACGACGCGGCCGGACACGTTGTTCGGCATGTCGTTCCTGGCGCTGGCGCCGGAGCATCCGCTGTCTGCCGCGGTGGCGGCGCGCGATGCCGGCGCGGCCGCGTTCATCGCCGAGTGTCGCCGGCTCGGCACCAGCGAGGCGGCGTTGGAGACGGTGGAGAAGCAGGGTTGGGACACCGGGCTCAGGGTGCGCCATCCGTTCCTGGCGGATGTGACGTATCCGGTATGGATCGCCAATTTCGTGCTCATGGAATATGGCACCGGGGCGATCTTCGGTTGTCCGGCGCACGATCAGCGCGATCTGGATTTCGCCCGCAAGTACGGGCTGTCGGTGGTGCCGGTGGTGTTGCCGCCGGGCGAGGATGCAGCCACGTTCAGCATCGGCGACAAGTCGTATGACGGGCAGGGGGTGGCGTTCCATTCCGGCTTCCTCGACGGGCTGCCGGCGCCGGACGAGGCCAAGCCGGCGGCGATCGCCGAGCTGGAACGGCTGGGCGTTGGCGCCGGCGTGGTGAACTGGCGGCTCAGGGACTGGGGCGTGAGCCGGCAGCGCTATTGGGGCTGCCCGATTCCGGTGATCCATTGCGAGGCCTGCGGCGTGGTGCCGGTGCCAGCCGCGGACCTGCCGGTGGTGTTGCCGCAGGATGTGACGTTCGACCGGCCGGGCAACCCGCTCGACCACCATCCGACCTGGAAGCACGTGACCTGTCCGGTCTGCGGCGCGGCGGCGCGGCGCGAGACGGACACGTTCGATACGTTTGTGGACAGTTCGTGGTACTTCGCCCGCTATTGCAGCCCCGGCGCGGACGTGCCGGTGACGCGCGCGGCGGTGGATCACTGGATGCCGGTGGACCAGTATATCGGCGGCATCGAGCACGCCATCCTGCACCTGCTGTATTCGCGCTTCTTCGTGCGGGCGATGAAGGTGACCGGCCACGTCTCGATCGACGAGCCGTTCGACGGGCTGTTCACGCAGGGCATGGTGACCCACGAGAGCTATCGCGGGGCGAACGGGCGGTGGCTTTACCCCGAGGAGGTGAAGCTGGTCGAGGACGGCACGGCGGTGCACGCCATGACCGGCGAGAAAGTAACGGTCGGGCGCGTCGAGGCGATGTCGAAGTCGAAACGCAATACCGTCGATCCCGGGGCAATCATATCACGATACGGTGCCGATACGGCGCGCTGGTTCATCCTGTCGGACAATCCGCCGGACCGCGACATGCAGTGGACGGAATCCGGCGCGGCGGGCGCCTATCGGTTCACCCAGCGGCTGTTCCGGCTGGCGGAAGGCGTCGCCGCGTTGCCGGCGGGCGAGGCGGTGGTGGAGCCGTTCGGCGACGCGGCCATCACGCTGCGCCGGGCCACCCATCGTACCATCGCGGCGGTGACCGCGGCGCTCGAGTCGTTCGCCTTCAATGTGGCGGTGGCGCGGATTTACGAGCTGGCGAACGCCATCGGCGATGCCGAGAAGGCCGCCTCTACGGCCGACCTGCGCTGGGCGCGCCGGGAGGCGATGGAAATGGCGGCGCGGCTGGCCTCGCCGATGATGCCGCATCTGGCCGAGGAGATTCTGGCGCGGCTGCGCCCGGGCGGCGCGCTGGCGGCCGATCTGCCCTGGCCGGCGGCGGATATGCTATTGGCGGCGGCGGAGACGGTGACGATTGCGGTGCAGGTGATGGGCAAGCTGCGCGGAACGGTGCAAGTGGGTCCGGGCGCGCCGGGCGAGGCGGTGATCGCCGCGGCGGAGGCCGAGCCCAACGTGGCGCGGGCGCTGCAGGGAAGGCGGGTGATGAAGCGCATCTACGTGCCGGGCCGTGTGGTCAACTTTGTGGTTGCCGGGTCGGCATGATGCGCGCGCGGCGCCAGCTTCGACGCCGCGACCTGCTGGGCTGGCCCCTGCTGCTCGGCCTGCCCGGCTGCGGCTTCCATCCGCTTTATGCCACCAACGACTCGGGTTCCGGGCCGGCGCGGGCCGGGCTGGGGCTGATTTCGGTGGCGCTCATGCCCGAGCGCGTCGGCCAGCTGTTGCGCCAGGCCTTGCAGGCCCGGTTCGACCATGGCGACGCGCCCCCCGCCAAGCGGTTCGACCTGGCGGTGTCGTTCGGGATTGCCCAGTCCGCACTCGGCGTGCAGCACGACACCGCAGCCACCCGGTTGCGCTTCATTGGGGCGGCCACGTGGACACTGGTGACCCGCGATGCGACGCGCGCCACGGTGATCGCCGGCATCGCGCGCACGGTGGATGGGCTGAACATATTCGACCAGCAGTATTTTGCCGCGGACATCGAGACCGAAACGGTGAACCGCCGCATCGCGGAAAACATCGCGGACCAGATCACCGCGCAGCTCGCGCTGTATTTCGAGAAGCACCCGGTCGGCTAGAGACAGGTACGGCATGAAGCTGGAGCCGCGCCGCATCGAGGCGTTCCTGCGCGATCCCGGCGGCACCCGGGCGGTGTTGCTGTATGGCGATGATGTTGGGCTGATCCGCGAGCGGGCCGTGCGGCTGACCCGCATGGTGGCCGGCGCCCCCGACGATCCGTTTCGCGTAGTCGAGGTCGAGCGCGACGGCATCGGCGAGATCCCCGCGGAAATGGCGGCGCTGTCGTTGTCGGGCGGACGGCGGGTGGTGCGGGTGCGCGACGTCGGCGACGCCGCGGTCGGCGCGGTGCAGGCGGCGCTGGCGGGGCCGGGGGAGGCGCTGCTGGTGCTGGAGGCGCCGGGGCTGCCGAAGCGCTCGAAGCTGCGCGATATGATCGACAAGGCGGCCGGGGCGGTGTCGATCGGCTGCTATCCGGCCGAGGGCCAGGCGCTGGAGCAGACCATCCGCAGCGTGCTTTCCGAGCGCGGGGTCGGAGTGGACGAGGATGCCCTGGCCTGGCTGTCCGGGCAGCTTGGTGCGGACCGGGCGGTGACGGTGAGCGAGTTGGAGAAGCTGGCGCTGTTCGTGGGCGCCGGCGGGCGGGTGGACATCGCGGCCGCACGGGAGTGCGTTGGCGACTTGGCGGGGCTTTCGCTGGAGGACGCGCTGTTCGCCGCGACCGCGGGCGAGGCGGCGGCGGCCGACCGGGCGCTGGAGCTGGCGCTGGCCGAGGGGGCGGCGGCGGTGCAGGTGGTGCGGGCGGGGTTGGGGCATGTGCAGCGCCTGCAGCGGGCGCGGGCGGCGGTGGCCGATGGGGTTTCGATCGGCGATGTGGTGCGGGCGCTGCGGCCGCCGCTGTTCTTTCGCCGCCAGCCGGCCTTCATGCAGGCGCTGCGGCTGTGGACGCCGGCGGCGCTGGAGTGGGCGGCAAACCGGTTCTGGGAGGCGGAGCGGGCCTGCAAGCGCACCGGCCTGCCGGGCGAGACGATCGCGCGCAATGCGGTGTCGGGGGTGGCGCAGCGGGCGGCGGCGATGCGGCGGCGGTGAGGCCCCTCCCCTCCAGGGGACGAATGTCAGAGGCGTAGGAGGGGGGGCGTTTCGGCTTCCAGGCGGTCGCGGGCGATGGCGACATAGGCGGGGTCGATGTCGATGCCGATGCCCCGCACACCCTCGCGGTCGGCCGCCACCAAGGTCGTGCCGGTGCCCATGAACGGGTCCAGCACCACCGCCTCCCGCTTGCCGTGCAGCCGGATGCACCAGCGCGGCAGGTCGATCGGGAAGGTGCCGGGGTGGTGGAACTTCTCCGCCTTGCTCTGCACCGTCTCGTAGGGAATGAACCAGGTGTTGCCGCGGCAGCGCAGGTCGCGCGGATGGCCGCGGCGGGCGATGTTGGTCTTGTCCTTGTAGGGCACCCCGATCGCCATGCGGTCGAGCGGCACCCGCCCGTCGCGGGTGAGGTGGAAAATGTGCTCATGCGCGTGGTGCAGGAAGCGCACGCCGGCCACCGGCTTGAAATGCCCGACCGAGTCCTCGCCGACGGCGATCGACTTGATCCAGGTGATGTGGTTCTGCAGCGCGAACAGCGGCCGCAACCGCACGATCAGCTCGAACGGCAGCCAGGGCTGGCTGGATGAGCCGGAAATGTTGAGGAAGAACGATGCGTCCGGCTGCATCACCCGCCGCACCGCCCCGGCGACCGCGACCATCCAGTCCAGATACTCGTCCTCGGCGCGGCGGTCCTGGTAGCTGGCGTAACGCAGGTCGAGATTGTACGGCGGCGAGGTGACCACCACGTCCACCGAGGCTTCCGCCAACCCGGGCAACACCTGCAGACAGTCGCCGCAATAGAGCGCGTGGCCGGGCGTGGCGGGGGTCAGCCCGTGCATGCGTCAGTTGGCGGCCGCTTGCACCGGACGCGGCAACAACACGTACTGGCTGCCGGACTGGCGCATCCTGCCTGCCTTCTCCTCCGCCTCGGCGCCCCAGCCCCAGAACACGTCCGCCCGCACCGGACCCTTGATCGCCCCGCCGGTGTCCTGCGCCATCATCAGGCGCTGCAACCGGCTGCCGGTGAGCGGGTCGGTGGTGTCCAGCCAGATCGGCGCGCCGAGCGGGATGAAGTTGCGATCGACCGCCAGCGAGCGGCCCGGGGTGAGCGGGGCGCCGAGCGAACCCGGGGGCCCGTCGTCCGGCCGCATGCCGATCAGCTCGCGGAAGAACACGTACGACGGGTTCTGGTTCATCACCTCCACCGCCTCGGCGGGATGGGCGACCAGCCAGGCCCGGATGGACTGCATGGAAACCTGCTCCAGCGGGATCTGGCCGCGATCCGCCAGCACCCGCCCGATCGGCACATACGGCCGGCCGTTCTGCCCGGCATAGGTGACCCGCACCACCCGCCCGTCGCCCAGCCGCACCCGGCCGGAGCCCTGGATCTGCAGCACGAAAGCGTCGATCGGGTCGGCCAGCCACACGATGCCCAGCCGCTGGCGCTCCAACGCACCGCCCTCGATGGCGGCACGGTCCCAGTACGGCAGCAACTGGCCCTGCTGCAGCCGCCCGACAATCCGCTGCCCCTTCAGGTCGGGCAGAAAGGCGCCCAGGTCAGCCTGCACCATGTCGTTGGGACGGCCCAGCAGCGGCGTGCGGTAGCTGCCGCCGGGACTGCGCGCGCCGCGCACCTCGGGCTCGTAGTAGCCGGTGAACAACCCGTTCGGGTTGCCGTTGCCGGCAATCGCCCAGGGCTGGAAATAGGTTTCGAAAAAGCCGCGGGCCGCCTCGTCGCCCGGCGGCAAGGTGCGTGCGACATCACAGGCGGCGCGCCACTGCTGCGGGTTGCCGCCGCGGCTGGCCGCCTCGCCGGTGCCGCCCAACGCCTGGTCGGGGTTGCGCGCATACACCGCACAGCCGGCCAGGAAGGCCGGCATGGCCTGCGCGGGGTGCTCGTCGCGCCAGCCCGGCAAGGCATTGAAGGTGACCGGCGTCACCGTCATCCGGAGCACGCCCTCGGCGGACGGCGGGGGCGGCGCCACGCAGGCGGCGAGCGTCAACACGACCAAGGATGCCAACAGACGGGTCGCCACCCGCCGAACGCGCCGCGGCATCAGGCGCTGCGCGCGGCCACCAGCCGCCAGGTCGGGTCGGGCGAAGTCAGGTCGCGCTCGAACGTCCACAGGTCGGTGATCTCGGTCACCGCGTCGGCGCCCGCCACCGGATTGCCGTCGCTGCCCAGCGTCACGTTCACCTGGTCGGAGACGAACCGCACGGTCAGGTCGGCAATGCTGCCGCGCAGGTCGGCGGTGTCGACGGTGGCCGAACCGATGGCACGGATCTCGGTGCGCTGGGTCTCGCCGGCCGCCTCGCGCGCACCGATGGCCGACTCGAAGGCCTGGTAGGTGTCGTCTGCCAGCAGCGAACGCAGACGGGCGCGGTCGCCGGCCGCGAAGGCGGCGACGATAATCCTGAAAGCCGCCTCGGCCCCATCGAGGAAACGGGCCGGATCGAAATCGGGCGCGGTGCGCCGCATGCGGGTCAACGCCTGGCCGGCCGGGGAAACCGGATCGGGCAACGGCCGCGCGGACGCCGCGGGCGCCACCGGCTCGGCCACGCCATCAATCACGTGACCTTCCGGAACGCTGCGCGGGGCAGCGTTCGGCGGCACCGGCATCTGCCCCTCGGGCGGGCGCTCGTAGCCGGTGCGCCGGCCAAGGATGCTGCGCAGCCGCAAAACGAGGAACGCCGCGATCATGCCGAACAGGACAAGGTCAAGCGGAAAACTGCCGCTGGAACCCATGATGGTCTCCACTGCGCCCGGGATCGGACGCCAACAATGACATAATGTCTCGCTGCCCGCGACACAACAGAAGCCAAGGACCGGGGGCTCCGCCCCTCGGCCCTTGGCAGCGCCCCTGGCCTTGCTTCCTTTGTTGTCCGCGGGTTATCCGGGGCCATGATTCTGTTGCGGCATGGCCAGAGCGAATTCAATGTGCAATTCGGCGTCGATCGGCGTGATCCGGGCATTGTCGACCCGCGGCTTACGCCGCTCGGCCATGCGCAGGCCGAGGCAGCCGCCGGTGCTTTGAGGGGGGCGGGGCTGCGGCGGATTGTTGTTTCGCCGTATACGCGGGCGTTGCAGACCGCCGCGCCGGTGGCGCGGGAGTTGGGTTTGCCGGTGTTCGTCAATCCGGTGGTGCGCGAGCGGTTCGCCTTCGTGTGCGATGTCGGAACGCCGCGCACCGAGTTGGCGATGGCTTGGCCGGAGCTGGATTTCTCAGGGCTGGGCGAGGTGTGGTGGCCGCCGGTGGAGGAGCCGGTGGGATCGTTGCTGCAGCGGGCGGAGCTGTTCCGCGGCGAAATGGCCGCGCTGGCCGACTGGTCGGACACGCTGGTGGTGAGCCACTGGGGGTTCATTCGCGCGATGACGGGCGAGCGCATCGACAACGGCGCGTGGCGGCGCTGCGATCCCACCCTGCCGGCGCCGCGGGACGGCGGCTGATCCGGCGCCTCGCGTCGCGAGCTTTTGTTCGGGGCGGGCCTGTGCTACCCGGCGCCCGCGGTCCTCAGGAATACGGAGAACGTCATGTCCGAAACAACGCCCATCCCGCAGCCCGGGGCTGCCCAGCCGGCTTCGCCGCTGGTGGTCAACGTTCAGTATGTGAAGGACCTGTCCTTCGAGGTGCCGGGCGCGCCGCAGATCTATACCCACCTGCGGGCCGCTCCGCGGGTGGACATCAACCTCGACGTGCAGGCCAGGCGGATAACCGAAGGCCAGAACGCCTTCGAGGTGACGCTGTCGATCCGCGCCGAGGCGACCGAAGTGCCGGCCGCCGGCAATGGCGGCACCGCGGCCGAGCCGGGCGCGCGCGTGTTCCTGGCGGAGTTGGCCTATAGTGGCGTGTTCACCCTGCAGGGGCTGCCCGATAACGCGGTGGAGCCGGTGCTGCTGGTGGAATGCCCGCGCATTCTGTTCCCGTTCGCCCGCAACATCCTCGCCGACGTTACCCGCGACGGCGGGTTCCCGCCGGTACTGCTGCAGCCCATTGATTTCGTCGCGTTGTGGCAGCAGCGGCGGGCGCAGATGGCGGCCAACGATACGGTGCCGGCGGCGGTCTGAGCGGCTCACCCCTCCCCGTCCTTGGTCCGCTTTGCGGCCCAGGCTCTCGAGGGGGAGGATTGCGGCACCGGATGCGCTCGGCTACCCGTCGGGAATGATCGAGACCCTGTTCCTGTTCCTGGCCGGCCTCGGGGCCGGAACGATGAACGCGATTGCCGGCGGCGGGTCGTTCGTCAGCTTCCCGGCGCTGGTGGCGACCGGGGTGCCGGGGGTGGTCGCCAACGCGTCCTCCACGGTGGCGCTGGTGACCGGCACGCTGGCCAGCTCGTGGGCCTATACGACCGGGCCGCACCGGGTGGGTCTGCGGCGGGTCGGTGGGCTCAGGTTCTGCGACCTGCTGCTGGTGAGCGTCGCCGGCGGGTTCACCGGCGCGGTGCTGCTGTTGGCCACCCCCGGCGCCACCTTCGACGCGGTGATCCCGTGGCTGCTGCTGGTGGCCACGCTGGTGTTCGCCTTCGGGCAGCGGCTCGGGGTGGCGCTGCGCGCGCGGGTGCGGCTGGGGCCGGGCACGGCGCTGGTGGTGCAGTATGTGCTGGGGATCTACGGCGGCTATTTCGGCGGCGCGGTCGGGCTGATGATGCTGGCGGCCTGGATGCTGCTGGATGTCGCCGACTTCAAGGCGCTGAACCCGGCGCGCACGCTGGCGGCCTCGGCGATGAACCTGATGGCAGTGGCCTGCTTCGTGGTGGCCGGCAAGGTGTGGTGGCCGCAGGCGCTGACGGTGATGGCCGGCGCGCTGACCGGCGGCTACCTCGGGGCGCGCATCGGCCAGCGGCTGCCGCCGAGGGTGGTGCGGGCGGTGGTGACGCTGGTGACGGTGGGGATAACGGCGACCTTCTTCGTGCGCGCCTACGGCTGATCGCGGACGGGCCGGCGCAGCGCCGGGGCCAGCGCGAGGCCGCCGGCGCCCAGCGCGGCCATCAGCAGGAACACGCCGCCCCCGCCCCCGTAGAGCGCGCCGGAGAGCCACATCATCAGGCCGGTCGGCGCCCCGAGGCCGATCGCCGAGTGCACGGCCTGGGCGGTGGCGGCGCGCCCGGGCTGTACGTAACGGGTCAGCATGAGCATCGCCGAGAGGTGCTGCATGGCATAGCTGGCGGCATGCAGCAGCTGCACCGCGGCGAGCAGCCAGGGGTCGGTGGTGAAGGCGGTGACGCTCCAGCGCAGCAGCGCGCCGCCGCCCGCCATGGCGGTCAGCCCGGCCGGGCCGAAGGCGGCGCCGAGGCGCCGGGCGAACACGAACAGGATGGTTTCGGCCAGCACGCCTTCGGCCCAAAGCAGGCCGATGACCGTGTCGGACAGGCCGTGGCCGCGCCAGTGCAAGGTGGCGAGCGCGTAGTAGGCGCCGTTGGAGGATTGGATCAGCGCGCTGGCGGCGATGGTGAGCAGGAACGCGCGGTTGCGCAGCAGCCGGGCGGTGCCGGCGGTGAGCGCCGCGACCGGCGGCGCTCGGGTGGCGGGCAGCAAGGTGCCGAGCCAGGCCGACAGGCCATAGAAGCCGGCCATCAGCAGCGGCACGGAGATCGGACCGGCGGCGCCGACCACCGGGCCAGCGAGGGCGGTCGCGGCGGTGAAGGCGGCCGAGCCGATGGCGCGGATGCGTCCGTAATCCAGCCGTCCCTCGCGGGCCAGCGCCAGGCAGAGCGTGTCGCACAACGGCAATAGCGCCGAGCAGGCGAACCCCTGCAGCACCGCCACCGCCAGCACGCCGACGAAGCCGTAGGCCGGCAGAAAGGCCAACGATCCGACCGTGGTGATCGCGGCCGAGAGGATCAGCACCGGGCGGACGCGGCCGATGCCGTCGGCCAGCCGCCCCCAGAGCGGCACCGCACCCAGACGCAGCATGGCGGCCAGCCCCAGCACCTGGCCGACCGCCGCCGGCGTCAGGCCGCATTGCGCCAGCCAGAGCGGCAGGAAGGCGGTGGACACCCCCCCGGCGATGAACACCGCCATCTGGAACAGGGAAAAACGCAGGCCGGGCGACATGCGGCCAGATTACGCGCGAGCGGCGCGTCGGCCCCAGAGGGGAATCGCGGCGCCATCGTGCTGGAATGCCGGGCAGGGTGGCCGTAGCATCGTGCCATGTCCGCTCCCGCACCCGTCGTCCGCGAGGACGAACCCTCCATCGCCGCCCTGCTTGCGGCACGGCCGCACCTTGCCATGCACGCCATGGACGGGCTGGTGCTCGAAGGCGTGCCGCTGATGCGCATCGCCGAAGTGCTCGGTACCCCGGCCTGGGTGTACTCGGCCGGCACCATGCGCAGCCGGCTGGCCGCCCTGACCGCGGCCATGCGCGGGCTGGCGGGGGTGCACTACGCGGTGAAGGCGAACGACCATCTGGCGGTGCTGCGGCTGATGGCGGCGGGCGGCGCCGGAGCGGACGTGGTCAGCGAGGGCGAGTTGCGGCGGGCCCGGCTCGCCGGCATCGCGGCGGGCGACATCGTGTTCTCCGGGGTCGGCAAGTCCGCCCGCGAGATCCGCCTGGCGATTGCCGAGGACATCCGCCAGATCAACGTGGAAAGCGCCGAGGAGCTGGAAGTGGTCAGCGCGCTGGCGGCCGGGCTGGGGCGGCGGGCGCGGGTGGCGCTGCGTATCAACCCCGACGTGGATGCCGGCACGCACGCCAAGATCACCACCGGCACGGCGCAGACCAAGTTCGGCATTCCGTTTGCCGAGGCGGCCGCCGTCTATGCCCGCGCCGCCGAGTTGCCCGGGGTGGAGCCGGTCGGGCTGGCGCTGCATATCGGCAGCCAGATCCTTTCCGCCGCGCCGTACCGCGCCGCCTTTGCCCGCGCCGCCGAGCTGGTGTGGACACTGCGCGCGCGCGGGCTGGCGGTGCAGCGGATGGATTGCGGCGGCGGGCTCGGCATCGGCTACCGCGACGAAGGCGACGCGTCGGCGGCGGCGCTGGCGGGGGCGATCCGTGCGAGTTTCGGCGGGCTCGACCTGGAGCTGATCGTGGAGCCCGGGCGCTGGCTGGTCGGCCCCGCCGGCGTGCTGCTGGCCGAGGTGGTGGGCATGAAGGGCGGCCGCATCGTGGTGCTCGACGCCGCCATGAACGACCTGGTGCGCCCGGCCATGTACGACGCCTGGCACGGCATCGTGCCGCTAGTGGGCAGAAACGCGCAAGCGGCGACGGCGCCGGTGGACGTGGTCGGGCCGGTCTGCGAGAGCTCGGACACGTTCGCGCGAGGCCGCGGGTTGCCGATGACGAGACCCGGCGCATATGTGGCTCTGCTGGATGCCGGAGCGTATGGCGCAGTGATGAGCTCGACCTACAATGGCAGGCCGCTGGCGCCGATCGCCATGGTGGATGGCGATCGATGGGCGGTGATCCGCGATCGCCAGTTGCACGCCGAGATGTGGGCCGGGGAGCGCGTCCCGGATTTCCTGGCATGAACGGGACAGCATGATCGTCGAACCGGTCAGGACCGAGGAGAAGCAAGCCCAGCTGCTCCACGGCCTGCGCCGGCGGCGTGCGCTGGCTCGTGCGGTGCTGATGTTCGAACGGGTGTGGCCGGCGGTGTGGCCGGCGCTGGGGGTGGCGGGGGCATTCCTGTGCGCGGCCCTGCTCGACCTGCCGCTGCTGCTGCCACCGCTGCTGCACCTGTTGCTGCTGGTGTCGGTGGGGCTGGCGGTCGCCGGGCTGCTGGCACGCGGCATGCGGCGGCTGGCGCGGCCGGGCGATGCCGAGGCGGACCGGCGGCTGGAGCGCGCCTCGGGGTTGCGCCACCGGCCGCTCGCGGTGCTGCAGGATAAGCCGGCGCTGACCGGCGCGGAAGGGTTGTGGGCCGCTCATGTGGCGCGGGCGGTGGCGCAGCTCGGCCGGATGCGGGTCGGCTGGCCGCGGCCGGGGCTGGCGGCGCGCGACCGCTGGGCGCTGCGCGGCCTGCTGGTGGTGGTGCTGGCCGCCTGCCTGGTGATCGCCGGCGGCGAGGCGCCGATGCGGATCGCGCGGGGGTTGCAGCCGGCCTGGGTACCGCCGCCGGCGCCGCCTTCGACGCAGTTGCAGGCCTGGATTACCCCGCCCGCCTATACCGGGCTGGCGCCGGTGTTCCTGAAGAACGAGGGCGGCGCGGTGAGCGTGCCGGCCGGTTCGCACCTGACCGTCAGCGTCACCGGCGGGTCCGGCGAGCCGAGCCTGTCGCTGGCCGGCAGCAGCCACGCCTTCCAGGCGCTGGACGGGGCGAGTTTCCAGGCCGATCTCGAGTTGAACGCCGGCGGGCGGCTGGCGGTGCGCCGCGGCGGCCGGGAGGTGGCGGGCTGGGCGCTCACCGTGGTCGCCGACAGCCCGCCGGTGGTGGCGTGGCCGGAGCCGCCCGGCACCGCCCGCGGCGGCGGCCGGGTGCCGTTGACCCGGCTGCCCTGGCAGGTCAGCCACGACTACGGCGTGACCAGCCTGAACGCTGAGCTGCTGCTGCGCGACCGGCCGGATGCGCCGGCGCTGGTGGTGCCGATTCCTCTGCCCGGCGGCAGCCCGAAATCGGCCAAGGGCGCGCGCGTGCAGGACCTGACGGCGCATTCCTGGGCGGGCCTGCCGGTGACGGGCCGGCTGGTGGCGCGCGATGCGCCGGGGCTCACCGGCACCAGCGGCGTGGAGAGTTTCGTGCTTCCGGAGCGGCGTTTCCAGAACCCGGTAGCGCGGGCGTTGATGGAAGTGCGCAAGCAGCTGACGCTGAAGCCCGACGATCGGCTGACGCCGATGCAGGAACTCGACCAGCTCGCGACGTTGCCGGAGGTGTGGAGCAACGACACCGGCGGGTTCCTCAACCTGCGCGGCATCACCGCGCTGCTGCAGCGCGGCTACGGCGCGGCGGCGGTGGAGGAGGCGCAGCAGCGGCTGTGGGAGCTGGCGATCCACCTGGAAGAGGGCGCCACGGAGCGCACCGCGCAGGCGCTGGAGCAGGCGCGCCAGGCGCTGCGCGAGGCGCTGGACGCGCAGAAGCGCGGCGACAAGGTGGAACAGTCCGAAATCGACCGCCGCATGAAGGAGGTGCAGGAGGCGCTGCAGAAGCACCTGCAGGCGCTGGCCGAGGAAGCGCGGCGCAACCCGGATTCCCAGCAGTTCGACCCCAACGCCCATCAGTTGGACGCGCGCGACATGCAGCGGCTGGCCGAGCAGATGCGCGAGGCGGCGCGCCAGGGAAAGATGGACGAGGCGCGCGACAAGCTGGCCGAGTTGGAAAAGCTTCTGGACGAACTGAAGAACGGCCGGCCCGAGCACGGCAAGATGACCGAGCGCGAAAAGCAGCGGGCGCAGCAGCGCCAGCGCGGCCAGCAGCAGATGAACGCGTTGCAGGATATCGTGCAGCGCCTGGGCGGGCTGCTGGACAACGCCGACAGCCGCAGCCAGCCGCCGCCAGGCGGCTACGGGCGCGGGTTGCGGCGGCCATGAGGCGCGCCCTCCGATGGGGCCTGCTGGCGGCGCTGACGGTGGGGCCCGCGCTGGCGCAGCCGGCCGCGCCGCCGCCCGAGATTCAGCGCCAGGGCGACACCCGCACCGACCAGGCGTTGCGCCGGGTGCTGGGCGTGCTGATGCAGCAATACGGCGACCTGACCGGCAAGGTGCCGGCGAGCCTGAACGACGCCGACATCGCCATGCGCGAGGCCATGCAGGCCCTGCAGGCCGGCAACGACGCCATCGCGGCGGCGGCCATCCAGAAGGCCATCGAGGCGCTGCAGAAGGGTGGCCGGTCGATGAGTCAGCAGCTTTCGCAGCAGTTTGGCCAGCAACAGGACCAGGGCGAGGGCGAGGACGGCGACGACCAGATGTCCGGCGACCAGCCGGGCGAGCAGGACGGCGACCAGCCCGGCAACGGCAACGGCCGCAACAACGGGCGTGGCCGGGGCCGGCAATACGGCAACCAGCCCTGGGGCGGCAGCGGGCCGGCCGACCGGCGCGCGGATGCCCGCCGCGACCCGCTGGGCCGGCCGCTGCGCGAGGACGGCACCGGCCAGAGCCCGGACGAGAACGGCGTGCGGGTGCCCGAGCAGATGGAAGAGGCGCGCTCGCGCGCCATCCAGGACGAACTGCGCCGGCGCGGCGCCGAAAAGACCCGCCCGCAGCCGGAACTCGACTACATTGAGCGGCTGCTGAAACAGTTCTGACTTACCACGCCGCCAGCGCGGCGCGCTTGCACGTGTTGGTCGCGGTGCACAGGTAGATGGTGCCGGCGTCGGACGCTTGCTGGCCGACCGAACAGGGCGCGCCGAGGAGGCGGGGACGGCCACAAGCGTCAGCACCGGTGCCGTGCCGACCTGGAGCACCGCGGCGAAGGTCGCCACTCCGGTGGTGCGCGCAATGACCAGCGGGGCGAACAGGTAGCTGCCGTAGTCGGCGAAGGCGGCGCGCCGGTGGCATTGTCGGCCTGCATGTCGACGAACAACTGCTGGCCCACCATGCGCTCGCTGCGGGTGACGTAGAGCGCGCCGCCCGCCCAAGCCCCCCGGTGTTGCTTCCGACGGACGCGCCGGCGACGAGCTCGGCGGTGACGAAGCGGCCATTGCTGACGCAGCCCGTGTTCAGCCGATAAGTGCCGCGCGGCCACAGCAGGCGCACCGCCGTGCCCGACGGCACGCTGGCGATGGCGGCCGCGCAGGCCGGCTGGCTGTCGGCCGCCCCGGTGGGATCGGCGCCGAAGTCGAGCACGTTGACCGTGTCGGCGAAACGCTGCGCCAGGGTGCGGGGCGTGGTGGCGCCGGCGGCGACGACCGGGGCGGATTGCACCGGCACGGCAGTGACCTGCGCGAAGCCGGCCACGGGGGCGATCAGCAATCCCGCCAGCGCGAACAGGCATCGGCGCAGGGACCACCATCCACCGCTACGCGTGAGGGGGGTGAGGCAATGCGGGTCTCCCTGGGATCGGTGGTTCCGGGGCGGGTCGGACGATAGGAGGATAGTCCGCGGGAGCGTTCAGTACTTCAGGGCGACGAAGGCATGCCCCGCGCTCGCCGCGACCGCCGAAACCGCGGTGCTGATCGGGCCGGAGACGCGGTAGGCCTGGCCGGGCAGCAGCGGCACCGACGTGGCGGAGCCGATCGCTGCGGGGGCGACGATGTCGATGTAGAGCGGTTCGACGGCGGTCACCGGATTGATGACATCGGCCACGTGGTTGATGGTGCCGGCCGCGAACACGGTGACCGGGGTGTTCGCAGTCGCCACTTGCGAGACGAACGGACCCGTCGGCGTGCACGGCAGGGGCGGATTGGTGCGCACCGGCGCATCGCTGCCGGTGCCGATCAGGCTGTTCATCCACGCGAGGGACATGCGGGGGGCTCCATGGGTTCGGCTGCGGGGGCCGTACATGCGTCGAGCCACCGTAGCGGTGGTCCCGGGCGCGGCGGCGGAGGTAGATGCGATCGGCAGATTCCAGCTGCCGAGGACACCAATCTACAGGATGTCGGCGCCGATGGCAAGAGAATATTCCTAGTTTGGGAAGCGAGTGGTGCGATACCGTAACTCTCGCCTCGCACTCGCACGGCATGTCAGGCGGTTGTCGGGAGTGGGTGGGCAGCCACGGGGTGCGCCAGCAGGCGCTCGAAGCGCGGCGCGGTGCGGTTGAGGCGGGTTCAGAGCCGTATGATGAGCGAGGAAAAGCGCGGGCCGCGCAGGAAGCGGCGGGCGATAATGGCGGAAGGGAGCCGGTGCGCAAAGGGGGTTGCGGTGGATCCAAGGGTGCCGACGTCCTCCTTGACGGGGCCTGAACCGCGTTCCGGCCGTTTCAGACAGTCTCATGTCAAGATCCTGAGAACATATTAACCTGACGGATACTATTTTTTGAGAATCTTGCCTCCAGGACAAGCATGGAGGCCAGCATGTCCACTACTGTCGTGTTCGATCCGAGTACAATGATATCGGTCAAAGCATTTGGCGCGGTCGGAGATGGTTTAACGAACGATACAGTTGAAATTCAAGCAGCAGAAAACCAGGCCACGAAAGTCGGCAAAAAATTGTACTTCGATCCTGGAACATACGAACTTAGTTCACCGATAACACTATATTCCGGATCGCAACTTATCGGCCAGGCCGGATCTGCCGTGATCCAGGGTCTTTATGGAAACGTCTGTCTGTTGCAGCAAAAATATTTGCCTGGGACAAACTTCTCATCCCCTGTTCTGGTCAGAAATATTGCGATTTCAGGACTGACATTCGACGGCAACATCGCTGAAATGCCGACATATTCAACCGCTCCTTTGATGACCTTCTGGAGAGCCAGCAACGTCACATTCACCGATGATACGTTCCTGAATGCCCCCGGGATCGGGGTGTTGCTGTCCAACGTGGATCACACAGGCTTCACCGGGTGCGCGTTCAACAACATTGGAAACACCGCTAATCCTGCCGCCAAGGCGAGCAGCGATCCGTTCTTTCAGGGCATCGCCTTCTGTTCCAGTGACACGAACGATTCCGTGGCCAATTACGTGGCAAACTGTACGTTCTCGGCAATCGGCCTGGATGCGGTTTCTGCGACCGATCAAACCGGTTTTTCGGCGACCGGCAATAGCATGAGCGGTCTCGACAGCCTGCCCGCCAGCTACTGGGAGAGTAAAACGGAAGGCAGCGCCGGGATATACCTGTCCAAAGACCATGATACCACCATTGCGCGAAACTTCGTGCAGGACGCCAGCGGAAATGCGCTGGATATCACGGACTCCGACAATCTCAGCGTTGTCGGGAACACTTTCTCCCGGGCCGGAGGCAGCGGTATCGCCTTCGCCAAAGTCAACGTCATTTCCATTGTCGGCAACACGATTAGCGACAACAATCAGGTGACCAACCATTTTTTTGGCCAGGCCGGCATCACGGTCGCGGACCGTTTGTGGGGCGACGGGGGCACGAACAGCAGCAATATCATCGTGGCGGATAATCTTATCACGGACAATCAGGCCGCTAGGACGCAGAACTGGGCGATCCAGGTGAGCATGCAGGCCAACCCGCAAAACTTCCAAGTCTATGCCGACAATTATCTTTCCGGCAACGTTTCGCCCGATGGCATCGGCTCCTCCGGGATAGCGCAGGCCTGGATCGACGGCGCGGACGGCTCGGTTGAGGATCTTGCCAATACTGCCGGGGCAACCCCATGGACTCCGGTCTTCGTGGACAGCGCAGCCTTGTCGATAGCCCTGGCAGACTGCACGGGCGCCTCGGGAACCGAACCCGACACCTCGGTATGCACCATTGCGGGCTCGGGCGATCCGTTCCTGCCGGTCGTGTTGACCAGCGGCACAACGATACTGGCAACGGCGACGGCCGACAGCAGCGGCAACTGGAGCTTCACGCCATCGGGCCTAGCCGACGGCCCGACGACCATCGTTGCCACCCAGACCGACATATCGGGACACACCGAGAGTGCCACGCTGAGTTTCCTGCTCGATACGCGACCGCCGGCAGTCACGATGGCGCTGCAGGACGGCGACACTGCTGTCATCCCGCACGTCAGGCTCGTCGGCACCGGCGACGGCGGCGCGCTGGTTACCCTGACCGAAGGCACGACTACTCTTGGCAGCGCGACCAGCGACACCGCTGGAGACTGGTCGTTCCTGCCGACCGGCCTGGCCGCCGGCACCCATCGCATTGTCGCTACCGAGATCGACGCCGCCGGCAATGTCGGAACCGCGGCGCTCACTTTCACACTTGCTGCGCACGCCGGCATGGCGAGCGATACGGCGCTACCCGGCGGAGGCAACTCCGATATCCTGTTCCGTGACGCGGCCAGCGGCGCCCTCGGCGAATACCTGATGAATGACGGCCAGCCGGCCTGGGACGAAATCGGCTGGGCCGACCCGGGGCTGCTGGTCGCCGGCGTCGGCGACTTCAACGGCAACGACGTCTCCGACGTCCTGTTTCGCGATCCGGCCGGCGGCGGGCTCGGCCAGTTCGCCATGAACGACAACCAGGCGACATGGTCCGCCATCGGCTGGGCGGACCCGCGCCTGCAGGTCGTGGGCGTGGGCGACTTCAACGGCGACGATACCGACGACATCCTGTTTCGTGATCCGGCCAGCGGCAATCTTGGCGATTTCCTGATGAACGACGGCCAGCCGAGCTGGACCGTCATCGGCTGGGCGGACCCAAGGCTGCAGGTCGTGGGCGTGGGCGACTTCAACGGCGATGGCACCTCCGACATCCTGTTCCGCGACCCGACCGGTGGCGCGCTCGGTATGTTCGCGATGACCGACAACCAGCCGACATGGACCGCGATCGGGTGGGCGGACCCGCACCTGCAGGCGGTCGGCATCGGCGACTTCACCGGCGACGGCGCCGACGACATCCTGTTCCGCGATCCGGACAGCGGCAGCCTCGGCGCTTTCCTGATGAGCAACGGCCAGCCGACCTGGGCGGGGTTCGGCCAGGTGAGCCCCGGCCTGCAGGTCGCCGGCGTCGGCGACTACACCGGCTGCGGCGCTGCCGACATCCTGTTCCGCGACCCGGCCGACGGGGCGCTCGGCACGCTCGCCGTCAACAACAACCAGACGACGTGGGCTGCGATAGCGTCACCTGGGCCGGGCTGGAACGTGACCGGGTGACCGGCCACCTCTCGCGCATCATGCCTTGCGCAGCAAAAACAGCGCCTGCTCGCCGAACAGGTTGGCAAGCCCGGAAAACCGCCGCCAGGGCGAACGCTGCCCGGCGTCGTCCACCGCCAGCCACTTCTCCACGCGATACCCTTGCTCATCGCACAACGCGAAGAAGTCGCGGATGGTGCAGGGATGGATGTTCGGCGTCTCGTGCCAGGGACGACTCCACACCGTCGTCATCGGCATGCGGCCGGTCCAGAATAACTGCCACCGTAACTGCCAGTGGCCGAAATTCGGGAAGCTGACGATGGCCCGCTCGCCGATGCGCAGCATCTGCCGCAACACCTCGCGCGGCCGCTCCACCGCCTGCAACGTGCGCGACAGAATGACATAGTCGAACGCGCCGTCCGGATATTGCGCCAGATCGGTGTCGGCATCGCCGTGCATCACCGGCAACCCATGCGCGACCGCACGCGTCACCTCGGCCATGTCGATCTCGATGCCGCGCGCATCGCAGCCACGGGTGCGATACAAATGGTCGATCAAGGTGCCGTCGCCCGACCCGATGTCGAGCACCCGCGAGCCCGGCTCGACCATGTCGGCAATGAGCCGCAAATCCAGCCGCATGTTCTTGGCGACATACCGCACGCCCTCGGCGGAGACGGGGGCACTCATGAAGGGGTACCAGAAAGCAAGGCCAGGGCTCTGCCGTCGCGCGAAGGCGCGCGCCGGGCCTGGACCCGCCAAGGGCC
>CAIMEK010000690.1 GCA_903839965.1 uncultured Acetobacteraceae bacterium
ATCATCGCCGCCAGACGCGGATGCGCCCCCAGCCGCGCCATGTCGCGCCCGAGCTGGGTGATGCGCCCGTCCGCCAGCGCGCCAAGATCGGCGAGCAGGGCGGCGGCGGCGGCCAGCGGGCCGGGCGGCGGCGGGTCGGGAAAGGCGAGGTCGGCGGGCGCGGCGCCCCAGGCGGCGCAGTCCAGCAGCAGGCCCGAGAGTTCGGCCTCGAGGATTTCCGGGTGGTCGAACTCCGCCAGCCCGCGGTGCAGCGCCGCGGTCCACAGCCGGATCGCCACCCCGGGGCCTTCGCGGCCGGCCCGCCCGGCCCGCTGGTGGGCGGCGGCGCGGCTGATGCGGCGGGTGACGAGGCCGGTCAGCCCGGTGGCAGGGTCGAGCTGCGGCGTCCGCCGCCAGCCGCCATCGACCACGATGCGCACGCCGGGAACGGTCAACGAGGTTTCCGCGATCGAGGTGGCCAGCACCACCCGCCGCCCCTCCCCCGCACGCAGGGCGCGGTCCTGCTCGGCGGCGGGCAGGTCGCCGTGCAGCGCCAGCACCTCGGCGCCGCAATCGGCCAGCGCCGCCTCGGCGCGGCGGATTTCGCCCATCCCGGGCAGGAAGGCCAGCAGGTCGCCGAGATGCACCCGCAACGCCTGCCGCACCGCCCGGGCCAGCGCCTCCGGCAGGTCGCGGGGACTGGCGAGGTCGCGCGTCGCGTGGCTGACCTCGATCGGATGGGCGCGGTCCGCACTTTCGACGACGGCGGCATCGAGCAACGGGACGAGCCGGCCGGCGTCGGCGGTGGCCGACATCGCCAGCAGCCGCAACTCGGGCCGCAGGTGGCGCTGCAGGTCGAGGCAGAAGGCCAGCGCCAGGTCCGCCTCCAGCGCCCGCTCGTGCACCTCGTCGAGGATGACGCAGGCCACGCCGGCGAGCCCGGGATCGGATTGCAGGCGGCGCACCAGCAGGCCCTGGGTGACCACCTCGATGCGGGTGGCGGCGGACACCGCCTGGTCGAGCCGGGTGCGGTAGCCGACGGTGCCGCCGACCGTCTCGCCAAGCAGCGCGGACATGCGGGCGGCGGCGGCGCGGGTGGCCAGCCGGCGCGGCTCCAGCATGACGATGCGCCCCCCGCCGAGCCAGGGCTGGGCAAGCAGCGCCAGCGGCACCAGGGTGGTCTTGCCGGCGCCGGGCGGGGCGACGAGCACGGCGTTGCGCCCGCCCGCCAACGCGGCCAGCAGAGCGGGCAGAACGTCGGTCACCGGGAGTTCAGGGTACTCAGGCACGCGCCGGCCATAGCATCAAACCGGGGAGACCAGGAGGGGCAGGCGGCCGGGCCGGGGCTGGACAGCGCCGGTGCGCCCTGGCAGAGACTTCGGCGGAGGGGCCATGACCACATCGCTGCGCGTTATCGTCGCGTTGGTCCTGGTGGGACTGGCGCTGCCGGCCCGTGCGGCCGAAAGCGTCGCGGTCACCAGCTCGCGGACCAGCGCCACCCTGGTTTCCGACACCGATCGCGTGGTCGCGGGCAGGCCGTTCAAGGTCGGGCTGCGGCTGCGCCTGGCGCCGGGCTGGCACACCTACTGGCGCAACCCGGGCGACGCCGGGATCGCGCCGGAACTTCGCTTCGACCTGTCGGACGGCGCCACCGCCGGGCCGGTGGCCTGGCCGGCGCCACAGCGCCAGCCCGAGGGCCCGCTGATGACCTACGGCTACAGCGGCGACGTGCTGCTCGCGGTGCCCGTCAGCGGCACGGCCCACAGCATCGGGCTGCATGCGAGCTGGCTGGTGTGCAAGGACATCTGCGTGCCGGAGGAGGGCGACTTCCGGCTCGACCTGCCCGGCGGCACGCAGCCCGCGGCCGCGCCGCAGGCGCCGCTGTTCGCCGCCGCCGAGGCCGCCCTGCCGCGGCCCTCGCCATGGTCGGCGGAGGTGGCGCCCGACGGCACCCTGACGGTCACCGGCAAGGGCATCTCCGCGGCCACCGTGCGCGACGCCTGGTTCATTCCCACCGTGGCCGACACCGTGCGCGGCGCGGCGCCGCAGCCGCTGTGGGTGGGCGACGGGGTGTTCACGATCGCGCTGGCGCCCGGGGACGCCTTCCGCGCCGATGCGGCGCTGGCCGGGGTGCTGACGGCGCGCGACGGCGGCGGCCAGGAGGTGGCGCTGGAGGTGTCGGCGGCGCCGGGCGGACCGCCCGCCGAGCCCGATATGCCGACGTGGCGCATCATCGGCTTCGCCGTGTTGGGCGGCTTCATCCTCAACCTGATGCCGTGCGTGTTCCCGGTGCTGGCGATGAAGACGGTCGGGCTGGCCGGGCTGGCCCGCGGGGCGCGCCGCCAGGCGGTGCTGCACGCGCTGTCCTATACCGCCGGCGTGGTGGTGACGTTCATGGCGGTGGGGGCGGTGCTGCTCGCCCTGCGGACGGCGGGCGACATGGTGGGCTGGGGGTTCCAGTTCCAGTCGCCGGCCTTCGTTGCCGGCATCGCCTGGGTGCTGTTCGCGGTCGGGCTGAACCTGTCCGGCGTTTACGAAATGCGGCTGGCGGGCACCGGCGCGGGGCAGGCGCTGGCGGCGCGCGGCGGCCACGTTGGCAGCTTCTTCACCGGCCTGCTCGCCGTGCTGGTCGCGACCCCCTGCACCGCCCCGTTCATGGGGATCGCCATCGGCGCCGCGCTGGCGGCCGGGTCCACGCCGCTGATCCTGGCGGTGTTTCTGGCGATGGGGGTCGGGCTCGCGCTGCCGTACGTGATGCTGACGGCGGTACCGGGCTGCGTGCTCCTGCTGCCGCGGCCGGGCCGGTGGATGGACGTGGTGCGCCAGGCGCTGGCCTTCCCGATGTACGGCGCCTGCGCCTGGCTGCTCTGGGTGATGAGCCAGGAGGCGGGATCGTCCGGCGTGGTGGGCACCGCGGCCGGGCTGGGGCTGGTGGGCGTCGTCGCCTGGGCGATCGGCCTCGGCCAGGGCGAGCTGGGCCGGAACGGCCGGCGGATCGCCAACTCGGCCGCGCTGGCCGCGGGCCTCGCCGCCCTGGCGGTGCTCTCGGGCATCGCCACCCGGCCGGCGGAGCCGGCCCAGGCAGCGAGCGAAGCGGGGGTGGAACCGTTCTCGGCCGCCCGGCTGGAGGCCTTGCTGGGCGAGGGGCGGCCGGTGTTCGTCAACATGACGGCCGCGTGGTGCGTGACCTGCCTGGTGAACGAGCGGGTGGCGCTGGCGCAACCGCAGGTGCGGCAGGGTTTCGCCATGCACGGCGTGGTCTACATGAAGGGCGACTGGACACGCCAGGATGCCGCCATCACGCGCTTCCTGCGCAGCTACCGGCGCGACGGCGTGCCGTTCTACGTGCTCTACCCGTCCGGGCACGGCGCGCCGGTGGTGCTGCCGCAGATCCTCACCGAGGCCACCGTGCTGGCGGCGCTCGAGCGGGTGGGACCGATTGTGGGGAATGAGTGACGCGATGACGGTTTTGTTCTTGCGGGTGCTGGCGGCACTCGCCCTGCTGGGCGGCGCGCCGGTGGCGGCGCGCGCCCATGCCGTGCTGCAGGAAAGCCAGCCGGCCGCCGGGAGCGCCGTTGCCGCCGGACGCATGGAGTTCGAGCTGCACTACAACAGCCGCATCGACGCCGCCCGCTCGCGCCTGACGCTGATCCGGCCCGACCGCAGCCATGCCGTGCTGGCGGCCCATGCGGCCGGCGCCGGCAACGTGCTGACCGCCACCGCCGAGCTTGCCCCCGGCGTCTACACGCTGCGCTGGCAGGTGCTGGCCATCGACGGCCACATCACCCGCGGCGACGTGGGGTTCACCGTGACCGGTCGCTGACGTGGCGCTGCTGGTCGACCTGTTCGGCTATCTCAGCGTGGTGCTGCACGGGCTGGCCATCGTGGCGCAGTCCATCGCGCTGGGCGGCGTGCTGTTCCTGCTGCTGCTGGTCCGTCCGCTGGGCGCGAAGCTGGAGGCGGGCGCCGCGATCGCGCGCGACACCGTGCGCATCGCCGGTTGGGCGGCAGTGGGGCTTCTGTTGTGCGAGGCGGCGACCGTCGCCATGCAGGCCGCCATCCTCACCGACACGGTGGACCTGTCGCTGGCCGAGGCGCTGGGCGCGCAGTCCGCGCTGGCGGGGCTGGTCAAGATCGCGGCGTCGGCGGTGCTGGCGGCGGCGCTGCTGGGCAGTGGCGCGCGCGCGCCGTCCGCGCTCCTGCTGGGCGCCGGCGCGGTGGAGCTGTTCGCCGCCACCATGACCACGCATGCGGCGGCGCGGCTGGACGATCGCGCACTGCTGCTCGGCGTGTCCGCCCTGCACCAGTTCGGCGCGGCGATCTGGATCGGCGGCATTCCGGCCTTCATCGCCGCGCTGGGGCGGCTGCATGACGGCGCGGGGTGGCGGCTGGTCGGCGCGCGGTTCTCGCGCATGTCGATGGTGGGCGTCGCCTGCATCGTCGCCTCAGCCACGGTGATGTCGGTGTTCTACGTCGGCGCGTGGGACGCGGTGTACGGCACCGCCTACGGGGTGATGGTCGCCGCCAAGGGCGCGATGTTCGCCGCCCTGCTGCTGCTCGGCTATGGCAATTTCCGCCTGGTCGAGCGGCTGCGGCGCGATCCGGCGACCCCGGTGCTGCGGCTGCGCCGGTTCGCCGAAGTGGAGATCGGCATCGGCTTCACCCTGTTCTTCGCCGCCGCCGGGCTGACCAGCGCGCCGCCCGCGGTCGACCTGCTGCAGGACCGGGTGAGCTGGCCCGAGATCGCGGAGCGCTACACCCCGGTGTGGCCGCGGCTGACCTCGCCCGACCATGACGCGCTGGCGCTGCCGGCGTTGCAAGCGAAGCTCGACGCGGAGGCCGCGCACCATGCCGGCACGGCCGCGCGCGCCTTCGTGCCCGGCGCCGGCGATCTGCCTGAACGCAACGCCGCCGATATCGCGTGGTCGGAATACAATCACCATTGGTCGGGGATCTTTGTACTTGCCATCGGGCTGCTTGCGTTGGCCGATCGCGCGGGCTGGCGCGCAGCCCGGCATTGGCCGCTGTTGTTCCTGGTGATGGCGGCGTTCCTGTTCATCCGCGCCGATCCCGAAGTGTGGCCGATCGGCAAGAACGGCTTCTGGGAGAGCCTGCGCGATGTCGAGGTGCTGCAGCACAAGATGCTGGTGGCGATCGTTGCCGTGTTCGGGCTGTTCGAATGGCGGGTGCGCGTACGCGAGACCGGGCGGGGCTGGGCGCCCACCGTGTTCCCGCTGGTCTGTGCGGTCGGCGGCGCGGCGCTGCTGACGCACAGCCACGCCATCGCCAACGTCCGCGAACAGTTGCTGATCGAACTGAGCCATACGCCGCTCGCCCTGTTCGGCATGACGGCGGGCTGGGCGCGCTGGCTGGAACTGCGCCTCACCGGGCGCGGGGCGCGGCTCGCCGGCTGGGTCTGGCCGATGTGTTTCATCCTCGTCGGGCTGACGTTGCTGGATTACCGCGAGGCCTGACAGCGCCGCGGGCATGGTCAGTTGTATCCGAACGAGATCGTTGCCCGGCGGTGGAATTTCCGTCATGGTCGCGCCAGGGCTAGCGACGGCCCCGTCCGAACGGGGAAGATGGATGGTTTGCGAGCAGAACGCGGGCAGCGACATCCTTCGCAACGGCCGCACACGAAGTTTTGGCAATTGGCTGTGCCTCATCGCAACGGCGCTGACGCTCGCGGCGTGCGGTTCGTTTCGTGGCGGCCCGCCGCCCAGCATCGACAGCGCCCAGGAGAAGCAGGATTTCGCGCCGTACCTGAGCGGCGACGTGTTGGCGAAGTTCTATTCGCCGGACGCGCAACAGCGCGGCGGCATGGCCCCGGTGCAATGGCGCGATACCGTCATCGGCGCGCGCCTTGAAATCATCGACCAGAATTTCCAGACCTTCAAAAACGAGCTGTACGCCGAAACCAGCGGCGTGAATCTGGCCACAGATCTGGCCGCGCTCGGCCTGACCGGCGCTGCCGCGGTGGCCAGCAGCGGCGCCAGCCGCGCGCTCGCCGCCGCCGCCACCGGCGTGATCGGGGCCGGCACCGCCTTCAACAAGGACGCGCTCTACCAGAAGACGCTGCCTGCCATCTTCGCCCAGATGGAAGCCAATC
Source organism: uncultured Acetobacteraceae bacterium (assembly GCA_903839965.1). Classification (GTDB taxonomy): domain Bacteria; phylum Pseudomonadota; class Alphaproteobacteria; order Acetobacterales; family Acetobacteraceae; genus Rhodovastum. The sequence continues at coordinate 6,089 of CAIMEK010000690.1, forward strand.
GCTCCGGCGTGCTGGTCAGGATTCGCGGCGCACAGACGCGCAACGCGACGGACTATCCGCTGTCCCTGGCACTGACGGATATCGCTGCCTACGAGCGCGCGGGAACGCTGGAGAGCGGCATCCAGGCGCTGACGACCAGCGCGACCAACCAGGACATGGCCAACAAGAAGCAACTCGATCAGCTCAACGGCCTGACCATCGTGCCTCCGGATGTCCAGGCGCGCCGGGAGAAATTCTCCGACTACATCGCCGATCGGGTGGCGAAGGGTCAGAAAGCCACGCTGGACCAGATTGCCGGCAAACTCGGCGCCGCCGTCGATGCCAACATCACCGTCGAAGAGCGCAACATCCTGCATGCCTTCGTGCTGAAGGTGAACGGGGCCAACGCCGCGGCGGCAATGACCGACCTGTCGAACCAGCTCAACCCGATCACGCACGAAACCTTCTAGATCCACGGGAAAGGAGCTCCCTCCATGAGCGTAGTCACCGCCGACCCCGGCTGGGATCTGGTCCAGCTGAATACCTTCGTGGCGCAGATGGAAAACGTGCTGCGCGGCCCGCTGACGAAAATCGGCAACGACGGCACCAGCACGACGCTGGACATCGACGACCCGACGGGCAAGCCGGCGAAGAACGCCGTCATCACCATCGGCCAACCGCCGGGGGGCGCCAAAACGATCGGCACCGACAGCATCTTCGTTTCCGGTGTGCTCTCAAAGGCAACGGCCTACCGGCCGGCCTGATGGACCTCTCCAGTCGAGCGAGCAGCGACCATGACCGACGATGAAATCCTCAGCTATGTCCTGAAGTTCGAAGGCGGCTTCACGGACAATCCGAACGACCACGGCGGGCCGACGAATTTCGGCATCACCGCCGCCGACTACGGCCAGTTCCTGGGCCAGGCCACGCCGGCCAGCGCCGAGCAGGTGCGCGCCATGACCCGGCAGGAGGCGGTCGAGATCTACCGCACCCGCTACATCGCCAGGCCCGGGTTCGGCCCCATCGCCGACGGCAACCTCAAACTTGTCCTCGTCGATTCGGGCGTGCTGTTCGGCACCGGGCGCGCCACCCGCTGGCTGCAGCAGGCGCTCGGCGTCGCCGTCGATGGCACGCTCGGCGCGCAGACCACGGCGGCGCTTGCCGCCTGCGCGGACGTGGCGAAACTGACGCGCAAGGTGCTCGGCCTGCGCTTCTGCGCCATCGCCGACATCGTGGCCGCCAACCAGTCCCAGCTCGTCTTCCTCCGGGGTTGGGTCAACCGCGCGGCCGCTCTCCTCGATCTTTTGTAGGTGCCCCATGCCCGACCTAGATGACCAGTCCCTGAAGGCGCTTACCGATCTCGTCCGCGATCCGGCGCCGAAACTGGCTGACCTGCTGGCTGGCCCGCACGCCGCCATTGCGCTGTCCGCACTCGGCCGCGCACTGCTGAACGACGCGCAGGCCTCGGCCGCCGAACTCGTCGCCACGGCGCATACCTCGGACCCGGCCACGCGGCTTGCGGTGATTGCCGCCGACCAGGCCTGCCAGCTTCGCCTGCGCGAAAACGGCGTGACGGCGGCGGCGTTGCAGCCGGCGGCCGCCAAGCCCGCCGCCGACGCGGCCGCGGTGCAGTCCGCGGTCGTCGCCGACCGCGCCGGCGCCCGCGCCCGCCAGATTGCCTCGCACGATTTCACCAACGCCATCCTGGCCTATGTGACGACCGGGGCCTTCTTCGTGCTGCTGCTGGTGCTGATCTTCGCCGGAAAGTACGTGGAGTCACCGGCCAAGGACATCCTGTTCACCCTGCTCGGCGTGCTCGGCACCGGATGGGCGAACGTCATGGGCTTCTATTTCGGCTCGAGTTCGGGGTCGCAGCAGAAAAGCCAGGATATCTCCGCCGCCCTGCTGCAAAGCCAGACGGCCAGCCCAGGTAACCCCGCCGGGCGGGCTGCTCAGTAGGTGTAGTAGCGGGGCGGCGGCGGAGGCCGCGGCATGGTGGCGGCACGAAGCCATGTGCGGTGCATCGATCCGGGTGCCTTCGCAGGCGCGATCCGGCACGCAGATGCCGGCTGCTACCGTCAGCCCTTTGAGCCGCCGGTAGCAGCCGATGGTTCACATGCTCCTGCAAGGTGGCAAACGCCCGGCCTACCCGCGGCCATTTACTGGCGTCGATCACGAGTGCGTGCTGCGCCGGCGCGGCTCAACCGGCGTTGGCCTCCAGCAAGGCACGCAGACCGGTGAGCAGTTGCGCCGGCGTCGGCGGGCAGCCGCGCACCACCAGATCCACCGGCAGTGCCGCCTCCACCCCGCCGCTGATGGCGTAGCTGCCCTTGAACACACCGCCGTCGATGGCGCAGTCGCCCACCGCCACCACCCATTTCGGGTCCGCAGTGGCCTCCCAGGCGCGCAGCAGCGCTTCGTGCATGTTGCGGGTGACCGGGCCGGTCACCAGCAGCACGTCGGCATGGCGCGGGCTGGTCACGAAGCTGAGGCCGAACCGCTGCAGGTCGTAGACGATGCTGTTCAGCATGCGGATTTCGAGTTCGCAGCCGTTGCAGCTGCCGGCGTCGACCTGCCGGATCGCCAGGCTGCGCCCCAGCCTGCGCTGCGCCGCCGCTTCCAGCCGATCGGCCAGCGCCTGCGTCGTCGCCGAGTCGGTGGGGCCGGCCGGCAGGCTTGCCGGGCCGTGGCGCAGGGTAAAGAGCACGCGGCGCCACACCATCACAGGTCCACTCCCGAGCTCGAACAGCCGAACGAGGCGTTGCACAGCGGGAAGTCGGCGACCAGGCCGCCGGCGGCGGCGGCCTCCAGCAGCGGCCAGTGTAGCCAGGACGGGTCGCGCATGAACACCGCGGCGATCTGTCCGCCGTCCAGGCGCACCCAGTGCCACACGTCGCCACGAGCGCCCTCCGCCCAGCCGATGCCCTCGCCCGTGGCCTGCGGCAGCGGCACCGACACGGCGCCCGCCGGCAGGTCGGCCAACAGCGTGCGCAGCAGGGCAGGGCTGGCGCCGAGTTCGTCCAGGCGGATGCGCAGGCGCGCGTCGACGTCGCCCTCCTGCCGTATCGGCACCTCGAAGGCGAGCGTGTCGTACGGCGGGTAGCCAGGGCTGCGGCGCAGGTCGGTGCCGCGGCCGGAGGCGCGCCCGATGCAGCCGCCGGCGGCGAACGCGGCAGCCAGCGCCGGCGGCACCACGCCGATGCCGACCATGCGGTCCGCCAGCGACGCATACCTGTCGGTGTCGCGCAGGAGTTCGGGCAGTTCCTCCTGCAGCCCCGCCAGCGCGCGCAGGATTGCCTCGGCGCCGCCGGGCACGATGTCGGCCGCGACGCCGCCGGGCACCACGGCATCCATCATGAGCCGATGGCCGAACGCCACCGCGGCGGCGCGCAGCAGGGCTTCGCGATGCAAGCCCAGGCGGGCCGGCAGCGGGGCGAAGGCGGCGGCCTCGGCGATGGCGCCGCAATCGGCGAGGTGGTTGGCGAGGCGCTCCAACTCCGCCATGACCGCCCGCAGCGCGGCGGCCCGCGGCGGCGCCTCGGTGGCGCTGGCGGCCTCGGCGGCGCGCGCGAAGGCCACCGAATGCGCCACCGTGGCATCGCCGGAAAGCCGGGCGGCGAACCGTGCCGCCGCCCGCGGCGACTTGCCGCGCATCAGCCCGAGCGTACCCTTGTGTAGCCAGCCCAGCCGGACCTCCAGGCGCACCACCGTCTCGCCCAGCGCGGAGAGGCGGAAATGCGCGGGTTCGGCGATGGTGCCCTGGATCGGCCCGAGGGCGATCTGGTGGTGGTCCTCGCCCGCCACCGGCAGGAACTCGGGCGGCTCGGCCGGCGACTGGCGCGCCGGCGGTCGCGCGGACAGCGGTGCGGTGACGGGCCAGCGCCCATGTTCCAGCCAGGGCCTTTCCTTGTCCCCGCCCTCGGCGCGATGCCCCCAGAGATCAAAAATCAGGCGCTCGAACCAGGCGGCGGACGGGCGCTGCGGCGACAGCGCCGGGTAGCTGCCCGCCTCCACCACGGTCGAGGCCAGCAGCCAGGCATTGGCATCGGCGTCGTGCAGCAGGGCATGCA
>CAIMEK010000691.1 GCA_903839965.1 uncultured Acetobacteraceae bacterium
CCCGCCGCCCGGCGCATCGTCAACCCGATCCTGCGCATGCTCGGCATCGGCCCCTACGTCCCCCGCGAGCGCCCGGTCCGCCCCGCGCCCGCACCCCGCCCCGCGCCACGCCCCAGGTTCCCGGCGCCACCCGGCGAGGTCGCCCCCCGCTCTTCCGGCTTCCCCTGGTACCTGCTCCTTACGCCGGCTGAAAAACCAACCTGACCCGGCGCGCGCCTTCGCGTGACGCCGGCGCGCGCCTCATTGCGTCCGTGACGTTACGGTATCGTATCTATCTCTAGCCACATCCCGCTGCGGGGCCTTGCGCCGCCCAACCCACCCCGCGGCGCCTAGCTGAAGTACACCCGCTCCGCCGTCTTGCGCAGCAGCCACTCGCGATCCGCCACCGTGACGTCCAGGCGGTCCCGGATCAGCGAAATCGAGGCCCGGTAGCCCTGGCCCTCCGCCCACTGGTAGGGACTGTCGCTGCCCCACATCAGCCGCTCCGGCCCGAAAGCGCCGATCAGCTCGTGGATCATCGGCAGCATGTCGTCATAGGGCGGGGTGCGCCGGCCCAGCGCGTAATAGGCCGACAGCTTCACATGGGTCAGCGGATGGCGGGCGAGCTTGGCCAGGTTGGCGACGTCGCCCGGCTTGATGGTGCCCGGCACCGGCGGCGTCTGGCCGAACCCGTCCACGCCGATGCGGGCGATGTGGTCGATCACCACCGTGGTGGCGGGGAACATCTCGCTCAGCCGGTCCAGTTGCGGCAACCAGTCCGGATTGGTCAGCGGGCAGATCGCCATCCGGTTCATCGCCGCGGTCTGGTACACCTGCATCAGCGGATGCTGCTCGGGCAGGTATTCCTTCCACGGCGTCAGCAGCACCACCCGGAACGCCTTCACGCCCTGCGCCTTGAGTTGCAGCATCCGTTCGGGCGCGCCCGGCGCCATGGGGTCGAGATACGCCTGCACGGCCACCTGGCCGGGTCGGGCCTTCAGCAGGTCGATCAGATAGGTGGCATCGGAGGCGAAATGCATGGTGTGGCCGATCGCCACCACCCGGCCCACCCCCTCCGGGCCGGTGATCGAAAAGAACGTGCCGATATCGAAGCCCTTGGGCTGCACGTTCTCCTCCTTCGCGCCGGGGGCGAGCGGGTAGTGCTTGCGGTCCGGGCTCCAGAGATGCGAGTGGGCATCGATATAGCTGAACTCGCCGGCGGCGCTGGTGCGGGCCAGCGCCGCGGTCGCCGCCAATGCGCCACCGGTTTGCAACACAGTTCTGCGTCCAAGGATCGACGACGTCGTCATCGTGCCCTCCCGAGGCTTTGTTACGCGGCCATCCTGGGCGCTTCATCGGTCGAACTCAAGGCGTGCAGTTCTGGGAGCGTGCAGGCAAACAGCCCGCCTCGGGGCTCCGCGCGAATTATCCGGGCTGCTGGATCCCGGCTGCGTGGTGGTACAGCGGCCAGCGCAGGTATTTCGCCACCGCCTCGTCCACCGCCGCGGCGTAGTGTCCACGCACCATGGCGACGTGGTGCTCGAAGCCGTTGGCGCAGATATGGCCGAGCAGCCGCCGCAGCGCCGGCACTTCGGTCACCGCGATGCCCCCGTCCATGGCGAACGGGTCGTCGGTGAACCGGCCCTGCCCGAGATAGGCCTTGATGCGGCCCGCCGTGTCGTCGGTGGAAATGCGGAAATACGTCATCGGGCCGGGCTGCACCTTGCCCTTGACCGCGCCGAAGCATTTCTCCGCTCCGACCACGGTGCCGATCACCCCGAGATTGGCAATCTCCGGCTGCTCGCCGATGAAGCTTTTCGGGAAATTGCCGCAATGCGTGCAGACGCAGGTGTCCGCCCGGTCGCCGTAGTTGTTGTTCCAGTCGAGCAGCGCCGGCGGCGCGCCGGAGGCCAGCGCCAGCGCGTGCATCGAAACCGCGCCGGCGATGTCCGCCTCGCAGGCGCTGGCCATCAGCCGCTCGCCCATCATGCTCATCGACAGGCAGGCCGCGCAGCCGAAATTGTCCTCCACGCTGGTCCAGCACTGAATCGAGCTGGCGTCGCAGGCGTTGCGTTCCATCCAGCGCTCGACCGTCACCGAAAGCCGGGCCTGCAGCACCACCTTGTCGGCGTGGATGCTGGGCGGGATGCGGCCGTAGCCGCGGATGCGGGCGAGCATGGCCTCGGTCGCGGGGTCGTTGTCGGCCAGTGCGTTCGCCTCGGCGATGATCTCCGACAGGTCCACCGGCACCACCGTGATACCGCTGGCCTGCAGCAGCTTCTCGCTGAAGCGCACGGTGTTGAACGCCGCCGGGCGGGCGCCGATGCAGCCGATGCGTGCCCGGCGCAGGCCGCGCACGGTGCGGCAGATGCGGGCGAAGCGGTCCAGGTCGTCGCGGAACTCCGCGCTCGCGAGGGTGGAGCTGTGCGAGGTCGTGTCGGTGAACGGAATGCCGTACTGGTAGAGGTTGTTGCACACCGAGATCTTGCCGCAGAAGGCGTCGCGGCGATGCGCCAGGTCGACCTTGTCAAGCTCGTCGTTGCAGGCGGCGACCAGCACCGGCACGCCGAGTTCCGCCTGGCGGATGGTCTCGGCGATGGCGATCTCGTCGCCGAAATTCGCCAGCACGACCACCAGGCCATCGATGCTGCCGCGATGCCCGGAGAACATGCGGGCGGTCATGGCCGCCTCGTCGCGGGTTTCGACGGCGCCGTTGCGGGTGGCGTCAACCGGCAGAATGTGGGCCGCGATGCCCAGGCGGCCAAGCTGGTCGAGCACGTCGCGGCGTGCGCCCAGGGCCAGTTCGCCGTTGAAGAACTGGCGGCTGCCGATGATGAGGCCCAGGGAGACGCGTGCGTCGATCGCGGGCATGTCGGGGTTTCCTTGCCGTGGACGTCAGGGGGGGTCGCGCAGGCGCGAGCGGGCAACCGCGCCGAGCCACAGCGCCCGTGCCGCTTGCCGATCGGCGTCGTCCATCGCCGGCGTGAAGCGGCGGTGCCGGCGCGGCAGGGTGCGGCAGGTCTCGGCGGACCAAACCTGCGCACCGATGCCGGCCATGTGGGCGACGCCGAGGGCGGACAGCTCCGTATCCTCCGCGCGGCGCACGGGGCGGCCGAGCAGGTCGGCCTGCAACTGCATCAGCGCGTCGTTGCGGGTCGGGCCGCCATCGACATGCAACTCCGCGATGTCGGTGACACCGGAGCGGATGGCCTCGACCACGTCGGCGACCTGGTGCACGATCGCCTCGACGGTGGCGCGCGCAAGCTGCGCCCGGCCGGCGCCGAGGGTCAGGTTGGCGATCAGGCCCGAGGCCCGGTCGTCCCACCACGGCGCGCCGAGCCCGGTGAAGGCCGGCACCAGCACCACGCCGTCGCTGGTGGACGCGGTGCCGAGCGCGGCCAGGTCGTGCGGTGTCATGCCCAGCACGTCGGCCATCCAGCGCAGCGCCGAGCCGGCGGAGCGGATGTTGCCTTCGGCCGCATAGGCCACCTCCGCCATCTGCCAGGCGATGGTCAGGCAAAGCCCCGCGCCGAGGGCTTCCGGGCGGGGGATCAGCCCCATTACCGACGAGCCGGTGCCGTAGGTGGCCTTCACCTGCCCGGGTCCGGTCGCGCCATGGGCGAACAGGGCGGCGTGGCTGTCTCCCATCACCGCGTGCAGGCCCACGCCGTCCGGCAGCGGCGGCAGGCCGCGCACCGCCGGGAAGGGGCCGCAGGACGGCCGCAATTCCGGCAGCGCGGCACGTGGAATGCCGAACAGGTCGAGCAGATCGTCGTCCCAGGCGAGGCGCCGCACGTCGAGCAACTGGGTGCGCGACGCGTTGCCGGGTTCGCTCAAATGCTCGCCCGACCAGCGGCTCAGCAGCCAGGAATCGACGGTGCCGAGGCACAGCCGTCCCGCGCGTGCCAGCGCGCGATCGGGATCGTGGCGGTCGAGCAGCCAGCGCGCCTTGGCCGCCGAAAACATCGGGTCGAGCGGCAGGCCGCTGCGCTCGCGCACCAGGCGTTCGACCGCGGGCGTGCGCAACGCCGCGCAGTCCGCGGCCGTGCGCTGGTCCTGCCAACTGATCAGCGGCGCCAGCGGCGCACCGGAGCGGCGGTCCCAGAGCACCAGCGATTCGCGCTGGTTGCTGAGCCCGACGGCCACGATGGCGCGCGCGTCGTGCCCGGCGATGCAGTCGCGCACCGCCGCCTGCACGCTGCGTTCGATGGCGAGCGCGTCCTGCTCGACCCAGCCGGGCTGCGGGCGTGCCTCGCCGAGCGGGCTGCTGCCCCGGCTGGCGATGGTGCCGTCGGCACCGACCAGGATGCATTTCGTGGCGCTGGTGCCCTGGTCGATGGCAAGCACGAACGGCGGGCGCGAGGTCATCGCATGAGTTCCCTGGCGGCGCCGGCGATGCCCTCGGCGTTCAGCCCGAAATGGTCGAGCAGGAAGGCGGTGTTGCCGGTCGGCGCGAAGCCAGTCACGCCGAGAATGCGCATCGGCACGGGGCAGTGCTCGACGACGAATTCCGCGACCGCCGAGCCCAGGCCGCCATGCACCACCGCCTCTTCGGCGGTGACGATGCGGCCGGTTTCCGTGGCGGCCGCCAGCACCGCCGCCGCGTCCAGCGGCTTGATGGTCGCCATGTTCAGCACCCGCGCCGCAACGCCCGCCTCCGCCAGCAGCGCCGCCGCCGCCAGCGCGCGCGACACCATCACGCCGGCCGCGATCAGGGTCACGTCGGCGCCCTCGCGCAGCAGCGTCGCCCGGCCCGCCTCGAAGCCGCTGCCGGCGGGCGTGACGGCGGGCACCTTGAAGCGGCCGATGCGCATGAACACCGGCTTGCCGGCGCCCGCCGCCCAGCGCATCGCGCCGCGGGTCTGCTCGGGATCGGCCGGCACCAGCACGGTGAGGTCGGCCACCGCCCGCAGCCAGGCCAGATCCTCGATGGAATGATGCGTCGGGCCCAGCTCGCCGTACGCCATGCCCGGGCTCTGGCCGCACAGCACCACGTGGTAGGAGTTGTAGGCGATGTCCGCCTTGATCTGCTCGAGCGCGCGCCCACTCAGGAACGGCGACGCTGCGGAGACGAACGGGATGAAGCCGCCGTTGGCGAGCCCCGCCGCGACGCCCACCATGTTCTGCTCGGCGATGCCCACGTTGATCAGCCGGTCGGGAAACGCCGCCGCGAAGCCGGTGAGATTACTGGAGCCGACGGAGTCGGCGCACACCGCCACGATCCGGCTGTCGGCGCGGGCGAGCGCGATCAGCTCCTCGGCGAAGGCAACCCGGCAGTCGAATGTATCCATAAGCGCCGCGGCATTCATGGCTGCGACAACTCCTGCAGGACAGTGGCGACCTGCTCGGGAGAGGGCACCTTGTGGTGCCATTCCACGCGGTCCTGCATGAACGAGGCGCCGTTGCCCTTGTGCGTGTGGGCAATCACGCAAAGGGGCCGACCCGGGTGGGGCGCACTCAGCACGTCGTACAGCGCCCTGTGGTCGTGGCCGTCCACCTCCTCCACCTGCCACCCGAAACTGCGCCACTTGTCCGCCAGCGGTTCGAGCCGGTTGGTGTCTTCGGTGCGCGCGCCCTGCTGCAGGCGGTTGCGATCGACGATGGCGGTCAGGCCGTCGAGCCCGCGGTGGCCGGCGCCCATCGCCGCTTCCCAGTTGCTGCCTTCCTGCAACTCGCCGTCGCCCAGCACGACGAAAGTGCGCCAGTGCCGGCCCGAGAGCCGCGCGGCGATCGCGCAGCCCAGCCCGATCGGCAGGCCGTGGCCCAGCGCGCCGGTATTGGCCTCGACGCCGGGAACCTTGCGCCGGTTGGGATGGCCGTTCAGCGGCGACAACGGCGCCATGAATTGCGCCAGCCATTCGCGCGGAATGAAGCCGGCGCGGGCAAGCACCGAATAGAGCGCCGCCGAGCAATGCCCCTTGCTCAGAATGAAGCGGTCGCGCTGCGGCCAGTCCGGACGTGCCGGATCGAGCCGCAGCACGCCGAAATACAGCGTGGTGAGGATGTCGGCGACCGAGAAGTCGCCGCCGATATGGCCCAACCCGGCGGCGGCGATGGTGTGCACCACCGAAATGCGGATCTCGGTGGCGATGCTGCGCAACGCGCTTGCCCGCGCGTCGGGCGCGAGGGCGGCCAGTTCAGGGCTCACTTCACCGCTCCTGCCAGTCCCTGCACGAAATAGCGTTGGAAGAACATGTAGACGAGCATGATGGGCGTGATGCCGATCAGCACGGCCGCGGCAATCTGGTCGTACTGGATCGCGTATTCCGAGCTGAAATGGATCAGCCCCAGCGGCAGCGTGCGGACTTCATCCGAATGCAAAAAGATCTGCGCCAGGATGAACTCGTTCCAGGTGGCGATGCCGTCGAGGATCAGCAGGCTGGCGACCGCCGGCAACGCCAGCGGCATGATCACGCGCGCGTAGATGGTCAGCCAGGAGCAGCCATCGATCAGCGCCGCCTCGATGACATCCTTCGGGATGCGGCGGAAGAAGCCGCGCATCACCAGAATGCCGAACGGAATGCCGAAGCCCATGTACATGAGGAAGAGGCCGAAGCGGGTATCGATGAGCCCCAGATTCTTCATCAGCACGGTGAGCGGGACCAGCGTCATCTGAATCGGCACGATCATCCCGGTCACGAAGAAGCCGAGCAGCCAGCCGCGCGAGGGCAGCGGCAGGAACACCAGCGCGAAGGCCGCGAGGCTCTCGACCAGCACGCCGGTCGGAACCTTGATGGCGGTCATCAGCAGCGAATTGAACAGGTAGGTGGACACGCCCAGGTTCCAGGCGTCGGTGAAGTTCGCCCAGCGCAGCGTGTGGGGCAGGGCGAGCGCGCCATAGCGGGCGAAATCGCTGATGTCGCGCACCGCCACCAGCGCCAGCACGATCACCGGGGCGAGCCACACCACCGCGGCGGCGATCAGCAAACCATGGCGGACAGCGCGCGGGAACATTCTAGCGGTCCCGGGAGAGATGGCGGACATAGGGCACGGCGAACAGCAGCGTCAGGAACAGCAGGATGATGGCGACCGCCGTGCCGCCGCCGACGTTGTTGTCGTTGTAAGTGAGGAAGTACATGAATGTGCCGAGCACCTGCGTCGTGTTGGCCGGGCCGCCATAGGTCATGGCGTAGACGATGTCGTAGACCTTGAGCGAGTTGATCGTGCTGATGGCGACGACGATGAGCGTGGTTTCGCGCAGCAGCGGGATCACCACGTAACGGATCGACTGCAAAGGTGAGGCGCCTTCGATGGCGGTCGCTTCGTGCAGTTCCGGCGGGATGGTTTGCAGGCCGGCCAAATAGAGCAGCATCGGCAGCCCCGCCGCAGCCCACGACGCGGCGGCGATGACGGAGAACAACGCGACATGCGGATCGGAGAGCCAGTCCACCTGCAGCGAACCGAGGCCGACAGCGACGAGCACCTGGTTGAACAGGCCGAGCTGCGGATGGTAGATCCAGGTCCAGATCAGCCCCACCACCGCGAGCGACAGCGTGGAGGGGAAGTAGAAAATCGAGCGATAGATCGCCCGGCCACGCAGCCGCCGGTCGAGCGCCAGCGCGAGCGTGAAGCCGATGCTGTTGGGGATGATCAGCGCGCAGACGATCCAGATTGCGTTGTTGCGCAGCGCGATCCAGAACACCGGGTTGCGGGTCAGCAGGAGTTCGTAGTTGCGCAGGCCGACGAAGGTCATGCGCGGAGCGATGCCGTCCCAGCGGAACAGGCTCAGGTAGCCCGAATAGATGATCGGGTAGACGACGATGGCGATATAGAACAGCAGGGCCGGCGCCAGGAACAGCAGTCCGGGCCGGTAGGTGGCGAGGCGGCTCCGCCGGCGTACGCGGGTTGCCGCCCCGACCCCGCGTACGGCGGCGATGGTCATGCCTACTGGTTCGCCTGCCACGCTTCGATGGCGGACTGCACCTGGGCCGCGGCGTCCTTGGGCGTCACGGTGCCCAGCACCACGCTGTCCTGCGCCGCCCAGTAGGCGGTCACCACCGGTTGCGGCAGCGCCTGGTCGCCGATCATGTAGAGGCCGACCTGCCCCTGCAGCCACTCCGCCCACTGCGCCTGGATGGCGAGGTGCTTCGGCGGCATCACGCCCAGCACGCTGCTGGGACCGCCGAACACTTCCAGGGTTTCCTGGGCCACTTTGGGATCGACCACCGTTTCCGCGAAGCGGATCGCCGCTTCCTGGGTGTCCTTGTGGGCATGCGCCGAAATCTGGATCTGGTTGATGAAACCGCTGACCCTGAGCGGCGTATGGTCGGTCGGGTCCGCGAAGGTTCCGTAGTCGGCCGGGTCGATCTTTGCCGCGATGATCCGCGTGCTCTCAACCGACGGAACCTCGACCACCATGGCCGCGGTGCCGTCGAACATCGGCGTCATGTCCTGCATCGGATCGACGGACAGGAAGCCCGCCGGGAAATAGCCCTTCTTCACCCAGTCCTGCAGCTTGGCGAAGGTCGCCACCATTTCGGGGCAGTTCCACGAAGCCTTCATGCCCATCAGCTTGTCGTTCAGCTCCGGGCCGGCAAAATGCTCGATCAGGAAATCCGTGAACCGCATGGTCAGCCACGAGTATTTCCCGCCGCAGCCGAACGGCGTAATGCCGGCCCCTTTCAGCATGGCCGCGATGTCTTCCAGTTCGGCGAAGCTCTTCGGGGGGGTGGCGCCGACCTTTGCGAACAGGCTCTTGCGGTAGACGAAGCTCACCGGCGTCAACCGATAGGGAATGCCATAGAGCTTCCCTTCGAAGGCCCCGAGCCGCATGGCCGACGGGATCAGCCGCTTGTCGAGGCCGTCCTTGGCCAGGCGATCCGTCATGTCGAGCGCCTGCCCGCCGGACTCGTAAGCGGAAGCCAGGCTGCCGCCCCAGTTGAACCAGCAGTCCGGCATGGAACCCGCGGAGGCGCCGACACGCAGCGCCTGCTTGATGGCGTCGGTGCCGTATTTGGTCCAGCGGATCTCGGCATCCGGGTTTACCTTCTGGAACCGGTCGATCATCACGTCCCAGGGGTAACTGGCCAGCGCCCAGAAATTGACCACGGTACGGGCCGATTGCGCCCGTGCCGCGCCACCCCCCAGCAACATCGAGGCGGCGAGGGACTTGCCGAAACCACGGCGATTGAGTTCGATCATCGCGTCCTCCCGCCATCCGGTTTCTGCATAAAAATTCAGGCCCGGATGGTCATGCAAAAAACCGTATCCCGCGCCGGGCGCTCCGTCAATCGCCAACCCGCTTGACAGGCCACGGCACGTGGTGGATCATTTTGCAGTGCTGAATTGTTATGCACTCCTGATGGAGCGCCGGGTTTCCCGGCCGGTTTCGTGGCATGGCTAATACCGACGAGCTGCGCCTGCTCGTGCGCGTGGCGCGCATCTACTACGAGCAGGGCCAGACGCAGAAAATCATCGCCGAGCGGCTCGACCTGTCGCAGGCCACCGTCTCGCGCCTGATCCAGCGGGCGCACGAAGCCCGCATCGTGCGCACCAGCGTCAGCATTCCGAACGGCGCCTTTCCCGACCTCGAGGAGGAGCTGCAGACCCGCTACGGCCTCAACCAGGCCATCGTGGTCGACACCATCGACGAGGATGCAGCCATCCTGCGCGATATCGGCTCGGCGGCGGCTTTCTACCTCGAAGGAACGCTGCGCAAGGGCGATGTCATCGGCATCTCGTCGTGGAGCGCCACGCTGCTGGCGATGGTGGATGCCATGCGCGGGCTGCCCCGCACCGTCACCGCCGACGTCATCCAGATCCTCGGCGGCATGGGCAGCCCCGGCGCCGAAGCGCACGCCACCCAACTCACCCGCCGGCTGGCGCGGTTGACCAACGGGGAGGCGGCCTTCCTGCCGGCGCCGGGCCTGGTGGCATCCGACCCGTCGCGCCGCGCGCTCATGCAGGACCCCTTCGTCGCCGCGACGTTCAGGCGTTTCGAGGAGGTGAACATCGCGCTGATCGGCATTGGCGGCGTGCAGCCCAGCCAGATGCTGGCAAACTCCGGCAACGTGTTCGTCGCCGCGGAAATCCAGAAGCTGCGGCGCCACGGCGCCGTCGGCGACATCTGCCTGCGCTTCTTCGACCGCGCGGGCAATCCGGTGCGCACCGACCTCGACAGCCGGGTGATGGCGATCGAGCTGGAGCAGTTGCGCCGTGCGCGCCGCAGCGTTGGGGTGGCCGGCGGGCGGCGGAAACTGGATGCCATCCGCGGCGCGCTCGCCGGCAAATGGATCAACGTGCTGATCACCGACCGCTTCACCGCCAGCCGGCTGACCCGCCGCCAGGCCGCCACCGCCCGCGCCCGCACCTAGCCTCAAGGAGAAGGCATATGCTGCCCGTTCCCGCGCAACGCCACCGCGTCATCATCAACACCGACGCCAAGAACGAAGCCGACGACCAGTACGCGATCGTGCATGCGATCCTGACCCCCAGCTTCGAGCTGCACGGCCTGATCGCGGCGCATTTCGGCACGGTGAAGTCCGCCACCAGCCTGCAGGACAGCCGGCGGGAGATCGACCTGCTGCTCGATCTGATGGACCTCGCGGGAAGAGTGCGCGTCGAGGACGGCGCCGCCGGTGCCTTGGCGGACGAACGGACGGCGCGGGACTCCGCCGGCGCGCGACTGATCATCGCCGAAGCCATGCAGGACGATCCGCGGCCGCTGCATGTCGCCTTCCTCGGGCCGCTGACCGATATGGCGAGCGCCCTGCTGCTGGAACCGAAAATCGCCGAACGCAATGTGCGCGTGGTGTGGATCGGCGGCGGTCCCTGGCCGGTCGGCGGGCGCGAATACAACCTGTCGAACGACATCGACGCGGCGAATGTGGTGATGCGGTCCGGCATCGAGGTCTGGCAGATCCCGCAGCCCATCTACCGGCAGATGCCGGTGAGCTACGCCGAGCTGATGACGCGCGTCTACGACCAGGGGCGCATCGGCAAGTACCTCGTGGACCAGCTCATCGAGTGGAACAACCGCATGGTGCCGTATGCCATCGAGCATCGCTCGCTCGGCGACAGCCCGGCGATCGGCGTGATCATGTACCCCGAATGCGGCTTTTCGTCATGGCGGCCGGCGCCGGAGTTCAACCGGGAAATGAACTACCTCCACACCGGGCGGCACAAGCCTATCAAGGTGTACGAGTCGATCGACTGCCGCTTCATCCACGAAGACTTCTTCGCCAAGCTGGCGATGTTCGCGCGCGGCCAGCTCACCAGGTAGCACCAACCCTGCCATCCGTCGGCGCCGGGCAGTAGAGTCTACCGCACATCCCTTGGGGAGGCGACATGCAGCGGATCACACTCGGCGACGTCAGTATCGACAGCATTGTCGAACGCAGCGGACCATGGCGTACACCGGAGGCGATGTTTCCCGCCTTCGAGCCGCAATCCGGCAGACGGCATCTGCAGCAACTCGGGCCGGCGCATTATGATGCGGGGTCAAACCGGCTGTGCATCGCCTACCGCACGTTCGTCGTGCGGGCGCCCGGGCGGACCATGCTGATCGATACCTGCACCGGGGAAGACAAAGGCTATGGGCCGCCGCTGGACTTTCCCAAGGCGCCGTGGCTGGAGGGGTTCCGTGCCCTCGGGCTGCGTTTCGAGGACATCGACTACGTGTTTTCCACGCATCTGCATATCGACCATTGCGGCTGGAACACGCGGCTGGCGGGCGGCCGCTGGGTGCCGACCTTCCCGCGCGCGAAATACGTATTCTATCGGCAGGAATACGAGTTCTGGCAGGCCGCCACGGCGCGCGGCGACGACCCGCCCGGGCAGGTGTGGAAGATGAACTGCGAGCCGGTGGTGGCGGCGGGGCAGGCGGAACTGGTAGATGCGGACTGGTCGCTCGACGACATGGTCACGCTGACCCCGACGCCCGGGCACACGCCGTTTCATTGCTGCGTGAACATCGCCTCGCGCGGGCAGCGCGCCGCGGTGATCGGCGACCTGGTGCACCACGCGCTGCAGTGCCGGGAGCCGGACTGGTCGACGGTGTTCTGCGCCGACCCTGTCGAAGCCACGCGGTCGCGGCGCGCGTTCCTGGGGCGTGCGGCGGCGGAGGGAACCTGGCTGCTGCCCGTGCACTTTCCCGCGCCGGCCGCCGGGCGGGTGCGGGCGGAGGGCGAGCGGTTCCGCTGGGAGTCGGCCTGAGCGGATCGGGACTGCCCGATTTTGCGCCATTTTCGCGGCGCCATGATCGTCCCCGGGGCAGCAATTCCCTGCCGGGGCTGACGGGGGTGCGCAATAAGCCGCCCCGGGTTGGCACGGCCATTGCGTAGGCCCCTTCGTGAGGGCGCGGTCAGCCAATCGCGCCTGCTGGTTGCAAACGAAAACACGTGAGGGGGTGAATTGATGGCTTCTATCCGAACCTGGCTGCGCGGAGCGTGCCTGGGCACCGCTGCCGCAGCGGCCATTCTGGGGCTGGCGCCCGCCGCCCAGGCCCAGGGGGCAGCGGCAGGCGCCGGACCGATCAAGATCGGTATCCTGCACTCGCTGTCCGGCACCATGGCGATCAGCGAAACGACGTTGAAGGACGTCATGCTGATGCTGATCGAGCAGCAGAACAAGAAGGGTGGGTTGCTCGGCCGCAAGCTGGAAGCGGTGGTGGTGGACCCGGCGTCCAACTGGCCGTTGTTCGCCGAGAAGGCCCGCCAGCTCATTACGGTGGACAAGGTGGCGGCGGTGTTCGGCTGCTGGACTTCGGTGAGTCGGAAATCCGTTCTGCCGGTCTTCGAGGAACTGAACTCCATCCTGTTCTACCCGGTGCAGTACGAGGGCGAGGAGAGCAGCAAGAACGTATTCTACACCGGCGCCGCGCCGAACCAGCAGGCGATTCCCGCGGTGGACTACCTGGCGGCCAACGAAAAAGTGCAACGCTGGGTGCTGGCCGGCACCGACTACGTCTATCCGCGCACGACCAACAAGATCCTCGAGGCGTACCTGAAGGCGAAGGGGGTGGCGGCCGAGGACATCATGATCAACTACACCCCGTTCGGCCAGAGCGACTGGCAGAACATTGTAGCCCAGATCAAAAAGTTTGGCTCCGCTGGCAAGAAGACCGCGGTGGTTTCCACCATCAACGGCGACGCCAACATACCGTTCTACAAGGAGCTCGCCAACCAGGGCATCAAGGCCACCGACATTCCGGTGGTGGCGTTCTCGGTCGGCGAGGAGGAACTGGCCGGCGTCGACACCAAGCCGCTGGTGGGCCATCTCGCGGCATGGAACTACTTCGAGAGCGTCAACACGCCGGGCAACAAGTCCTTCATCAACGATTGGCATGCCTTCACCAAGAATGCCAAGCGCACCACCAACGATCCGATGGAAGCGCACTACATCGGATTCAACATGTGGTTGAAGGCGGTGCAGAAGGCCGGCACCACCGACCCTGCCAAGGTGATCGACGCCATGATCGGCGTCAGCGTGCCGAACCTGACCGGCGGCTACGCGGCGATGATGCCGAACCACCACATCACCAAGCCGGTGCTGATCGGCGAAGTGAAGGGTGACGGGCAGTTCAACGTGGTCTGGCAGACCGCGGGCACGGTGGTGGCCAACGAGTGGTCGCCGTACCTGGAAGGTTCGAAGGACCTGATCGCGGACTGGCGTTCGCCGCTGTCGTGCGGCAACTTCAATGTCGCAACCGGCAAGTGCGGCGGGGCCTCGAAGTAGACGCTACGCGAAGCGGGGCGGGCAGCCCGTGGGTTGCCCGCCTCTTTTCCCCGCGAAGGATCCCGATGAAATTTCTCTTTGGCCTGTTCGCGCTTCTGGCCATGCTCGCCGGCGTGCCGGCGTCCGCCCAGGACGATCCGTTCGCGGGCCTGGCTTCGGAAAACTTCGACGACGTGTCGCGGGCGATCGCCGCCCTGGCGCTGTCCGGCGACCGGCAGGCCGGCCCCACCATCGCCGCGCTGCGCAACGACGCGCTCTATGCCGGACCCGATGCGGCCATCTATATCCGCAGCGACGACGGCTGGCTCGATGCCCGCACCGGCGGGCCCGTGGCGGACGTCAACGAGGACGACCTCAATGCGGTGCGCGTGAACAATTCCGTTCGCCGCGCCATCGATGCCGCCCTTGGCAGCCTGAACCTGTTCGCTGCCTCGCCCGAGGCGCGTGCCAAGGCCGCAGAGGAAGTGTTCCGTTCACGCGATCCGGCCGCGTTGCCCGCGCTTGCCCGTGCCCTGGCGCTGGAGAAGGATGCGGGCGTGCGCGCCGTGATGGCGCAGGCGCGCGCCGCCGCGCAGCTCGCCGATCCCGCCACGCCGGTGGCCGATCGGGTGGCGGCGATCGCCGTCATCGGTGCCCGTGGCGGCCTCGATGCGCGCAGCCTGCTATCGTCGCTGCGCGATCAGCCGTCGGCGGTTGCGGCCGCGGCAAGCGCCGCGTTGTCCGCGATCGATCGGTCCGAGCGGTTGTGGAGCCTGGCGCAAAGTGTGTTCTACGGATTGTCGCTCGGCTCGGTGCTGCTGCTGGCGGCCGCCGGGCTGGCCATCACGTTCGGGGTGATGGGCGTGATCAACATGGCGCACGGCGAAATGGTGATGCTGGGCGCCTACACCACTT
The DNA here is from genome assembly GCA_903839965.1 of uncultured Acetobacteraceae bacterium. Taxonomy (GTDB): domain Bacteria; phylum Pseudomonadota; class Alphaproteobacteria; order Acetobacterales; family Acetobacteraceae; genus Rhodovastum. Next base: position 14,548 of record CAIMEK010000691.1, read on the forward strand.
TCATGGTGCAGGACGTTCTTGGCCGCGTCGCTCCCGGCCTGTCCGGATGGAGCCTGCCGATCGCCGTGCCGCTGGCCTTCCTGGTATCCGGCGCGATCGGCATCGCCATCGAGCGCGGCATGATCCGCTTTCTTTACGGCCGGCCACTGGAGACTTTGCTTGCCACCTGGGGGCTCAGCCTGGTGCTGCAACAGGCCGTGCGCAGCCTATTCGGCGCCGCCAACCGGCAGGTGAGCACGCCGGACTGGATGAGCGGCGCGGTGCAATGGGGTGGCTTGACCGTCACCTGGAACCGGCTGGTGATCATTATCTTTGCCGTGCTGGTGCTGGCCGCGCTGATGGCGGCGCTGCGCTACACCGCGCTCGGCCTCGCCATGCGGGCGGTGACGCAAAACCGGCGCATGGCCGCCGCCATGGGCATTCGCACGCCGTGGATCGACGCGCTGACGTTTGGTCTCGGGTCCGGGGTGGCCGGCATGGCGGGTGTGGCGCTGAGCCAGATCGACAATGTGAGCCCCAATCTGGGGCAGGGTTACATCATCGACAGTTTCATGGTGGTGGTGTTCGGCGGCGTCGGCAATCTGTGGGGCACCGTGGTCAGCGCGCTGACGCTCGGCATCGTCAACAA
>CAIMEK010000692.1 GCA_903839965.1 uncultured Acetobacteraceae bacterium
GAAGCGGCGGATCGAGACGGCGTTGGTGGTATCGTCCGCCCCCTGGTCGATCACCTTCAGCACGTCAGACGCGCCGAGCACTGCGGCCGTCACCTGGATGCCGCCGGTGCCCCAGCCAAAGGGCAGCGGCATCTCGCGGCTGCCGAACGGCACCTGGTGGCCGGGGATCGCCACCGCCTTCAGGATGGCGCGGCGGATCATGCGCTTGGTCTGCTCGTCCAGGTAGGCGAAGTTGTAGCCGGTGTTCATGTCACCGGCTCCCCGGCGGAGGCGGCCTCGGCGCGCATGCGGCGGACGGTTTCCAGTTCGCTCTGGAAATCGACGTAGTGCGGCAGCTTCAGGTGCTCGACGAAGCCGGTCGCCTCGATATTGTCGCAGTGGTACAGCACGAACTCGACGTTCTGCGCCGGCGCCGTTACGGTCTCGCCGAGTTCCTCGGCGCGCAGGGCGCGGTCCACCAGCGCCATCGCCATGGCCTTGCGCTCGGCATGGCCGAAGGCGAGGCCATAGCCGCGGGTGAACTGCGGCGGCGCCGTCTTGCTGCCCTTGAACTGGTTGACCATCTGGCATTCGGTCAGCGTCACGTCGCCGATGTCGATGGCGAAGCCGAGTTCCGGCGGGGTGATCTCGACATTGGTCTCGCCGACGCGGAGTTCTCCCACGAAGGGATGTGTGCTGCCCCAGCCGCGCTGGCTGGAATAGCCGAGCGCGAGAAGGAATCCTTCGTCGCCGCGCGCCAGGGCCTGCAGCCGCAAGGCGCGCTCGGCCGGAAAGCCCAGCGGCTCGCGGGTGAGGTCGCCGGGTTCGGCCGCGGCCTCGGGTGCCGCCTCGATGAGCCCCTCATGGGCCAGGATGTCGGTGACGCGCGGCATAGTCGTCTCGGCCGCCGGCGCTTCCGGAGCAGGCGGCGGTGCACTCTCGGCCAGCAGGCCGAAATCGAGCAGCCGGTGCGTGTAGTCATAGGTGGGGCCGAGCACCTGGCCGCCGGGCAGGTCCTTGTAGACGGCCGAGATGCGGCGCCGCGGCAGCATCGCATCGGTTTCCATCGGCTCCGAATGGGCGAAGCGGGGCAGGGTGGTGCGGTAGGCGCGTACCAGGAAGGCGGCTTCGATCAGGTCGCCCTGCGCCTGCTTGACCGCCAGCGCGGCCAGTTCGCGGTCATACAGCGACCCCTCCGCCATCACCCGATCAACCGCCCGGCCGAGTTGCGCGGCGATCTGCCCGGTGCCGATCTCGGCCACCGCCGGGTCGCCGCGACGGGCCTCGGCCAGCCAGGCATGGGCATTGTCGATGGCCCGTTCGCCGCCCTTCACCGCGACATAGGGCATGGCTCAGCCCAGTACGCTGGTGCTGCGCGGCAGCGCCGCCAGCGAGGTGCCGCAGCACAGCAGCAGGTCGGCCCCGCGCGGAAACAGCGCATGGTTGGCCGCCCAGAGCGCCGGAAAATCTTCCGGCAATCCCTCCACATCCAGCGCCGCGGGCACGCGCAATCCCGGACCGGACAGACGCAGCCGGCGCCCGGATGCAAGCGATGCGACCTGCAGGATGACGGTGGCGGACTCGTCCGGCGAGGCGTCGCTGCCGGCCTGGAGCGCGGCCAGGTCGGGCAGGGCGGTCGCCACCACGAAGCCGGCCGCCGCCGCCGTCGCCACCGGCACGGCGCTGCAGTGAAAGCCGATCCACGCGCGCGCCGCTGTCCAGTCCCCGGGCAGGAACAGCGCCGTCTCGCCATCCACCAGGGTCAGCAGCACGGCCGCCGCGGCGGGCATGAGCGGCGCCGGCGGGGCCAGCCCCACCCCGGCCGGGTGCCGCGTGCCGGGGCGCGCCAGGGCATCGAGCACGGCGCGGAAGCAGGCCTGCGACTCCAGCACGGGGTCGGCAAAGCCGGGCAATTCAATGCTCATACGGTGGTCCGCATCGTGGCCATGGTGAAGAAATCCACC
>CAIMEK010000693.1 GCA_903839965.1 uncultured Acetobacteraceae bacterium
GGCGAACGGCACCGAGGCGCTGGCGCTGCTGGCGGCGGGCGAGGCGGTGGACGCGCTGGTCACCGACCTGTCGATGCCGGGCGTGGACGGGCTGGCGGTCATTCGCGGCGCCCAGGAACGCCATCCCGGGCTCCCGGCGGTGCTGTTGACCGGTTATGCCGGCGACGGCGCGGCGATTGCCGTGGGCGGGGCGATCAGCGGCTCGTTCTCGCTGCTGCGCAAGCCGATCCGGTTGCACGAACTCACCGACCGGCTGCGATCGCTGCTGGCCACCCGCCACGGCGGCCCGGCCGCCCGGCGGGATGGGTACGACAAAACATTGTAATACCATCTAACTATCGCGCCCACCCTCGACGGCAAGTTCGACATCGGGCAGAACGCAAGCCAACCGGCACGGAGCAGCGGCATGAACGATCTCGTCCTTACGCGGCCTGAGCAGGTCGGACTTTCCTCGCCGCGGCTGGCCCGCATCGAAGGCTGGGCGCAGCGCCTGGTCGACGACGGCAAGCTGCCCGGGGTGCTCACCCTGGTGGCGCGGCGCGGCCGCGTGGCGCACCTGCACGTATGCGGCAAGGCCGATGTCGAGCGCGCCACCCCGCTCGCCGCGGACACCATCTTCCGCTTCTATTCGATGACCAAACCGCTGACCACGACTGCAATGATGATGCTCTACGAGGAAGGCCGGTTCCAGCTCGACGACCCGATCGCGCGTTTCCTGCCGTGCTTTGCCGACATGCGCGTCTACGCCGGCGGCAGCCGCGGCAAGGTCGACAGCGTGCCGGCCGAGCGCGACATCACCTTCCGCGACCTGATGACGCACACCTCCGGCCTCACCTACGGCTTCATGGAGGCGCATCCGGTGGATGCGCTGTACCGGGCGAACGACATCGACTTCCAGCTTTCCGATGCCGCGCTGGGCGAGGTGGTGGAGGCGGTCGCCGCGCTGCCGCTGATCGCCCAGCCCGGCCGCGCCTGGAACTACTCCATCGCCACCGACGTGCTGGGCCACCTGGTGGCGGTGGTTTCGGGACAGGGTTTTGCCGACTTCCTGCGGGAGCGGGTGCTGGGGCCGCTCGGCATGGTCGATACCGCCTTCCAGGTGCCGGCCGAGAAGATCGGGCGGTTCGCGGCCAACTACACGCGCGGGCGCGACGGCGGGTTGATGCTGGTGGACGATCCGCGCCACAGCATGTTCGCCATGCCGCGCAGGATCGCCTCGGGCGGCGGCGGGCTGTGCTCGACCGCGGCGGACTACCTGCGGTTCTGCCGGATGCTGCTGAACAAGGGCGAACTGGACGGCGTTCGCCTGCTCGGGCGCAAGACGGTCGAGCTGATGACCTCCAACCACCTGGGCGGCGACATGGCGTCGCTGGGCATGCCGCGCTTCTCGGAATCGAGCTACGCCGGCATTGGCTTCGGGCTGGGCTTCTCGGTGATGCTCGATCCGGCGAAGGCCGGCGTTGTCGGCACCCCCGGCGAGTACGCCTGGGGCGGGGCGGCGAGCACGGCGTTCTGGGTGGACCCGGCGGAAGAGATGATCGTCCTCCTGCTTACCCAGTTGATGCCGTCCTCGACGTATCCGATCCGGCGGGAATTGCGGGTGCTGAGCTACGCGGCGGTGGTGGAGTGATGCGCGGGTAACGCGCGGCGACTCCGTATCGGGCACGGGCAAGCAACAATTGACGTTTCGGGATGATACCTACATGGTGAGTACGGCGCAGGATTAGTTGGTCAATCGTGTGCGCGGAGCGTGGCGCGATGATGCGAACCCTGTCGATCCGCTCGAAACTTCTGGCGATGATGCTGCTGTCCGGCATCCTCTGCCTGGCCGTCGGTGGGCTGGTCGCGGACCGCGGCGGCGGGGCGGCGTTGCAGGCCGCCATCACCGACCACCTCACCAGCCTGCGCGAAAACAAGCGCGCGCAGATCGAGGACTACCTCAACACCGCGCTGCGCTCGGCCCGCCTGCTCAGCCAGACGCCCACGGCGCTACGCGCGATGACGGAATTCTCCGCCGCCTTCCAGCGCATGGATTCGATCGAGGAGAAGCCGTCGCCCGAGCTGATCGCGTTCTACCGCAACGATTTCCTGCCCGGGCTGGCGCGCATGTCCGATGGCGTTCCGTCCATCGAGTCATATCTGCCGGCCGGCAACGCCGCACGCCAGCTGCAAACGGACTACATCGCCCGCAACCCGCACCCGGTCCAGGACAAGGAGCAGTTCGTCGCGGCTCCGGGCGACACCGCCTACAACATGCTGCACGCGCAGTTGCATCCGTTTTTCCTGGCCGCGCTGCGCCATGTCCGCTTCGACGACATCCTGCTGATCGACGCGCACAGCGCCGACGTGGTCTACTCCGTCATCAAGCAGCCGGACTTCGCCACCAACCTGCGCACCGGCCCGTATACCCATACCGGGCTTTCGCGGGTGTTCGAGCGGGCGCTCGAAGCGCGCGATGTCGGCGCGGTCGTGTTCGAGCCGTTTTCGGCCTACGCGCCGGCCATGCTGGCGCCGACCGCCTTCCTGGGCGCTCCCATCCAACGCAACGGCGCCACCGTCGGGGTCATCGTCGTCCAACTCTCGATTGAAGAGATCGACCGCGTGATGACGACGGATCACCGTTGGGCGGATATCGGCCTCGGCAAGACCGGTTCGGCCTATCTCGTCGGCACCGACCGGCGCGCGCGCAGCGACGACCGCTACATGTTCGAGAACAAGCCCGCCTTCCTGAAATCGCTGGCCGCCGCCGGGGTCGATCGCGCGACGATTGCGCGGATCGAAACGTTCAACACGATGGTGCTCTCCCTGCCGATCGACACCGTGGCGTCGCGGGCGGCGCTGCGCGGGGAGAGCGGAACCGGGATCATCCGCGACTACCGCAACGAGCTGGTGCTGAGCTCGTGGGCGCCGATCAAGGTGGGCGGCATCCACTGGGCGGTGATCGCGGAAATGGACACCGATGAGGCCTTCGCCCCGCAGGGCGAATTCCGCCACACGCTGCTGCTGATGGCGGCGGTGGCGGCGATCGTGCTCACGCTGGTCTCGCTGCTCTGGGCCAACGCCTTCGTGCGGCCGATCCGCGAAATCATGGCCGGCGTGCAGCGGCTTGGCGCCGGCGACGACGCGGCGCGCATCGCGGTCAACGGGCACGACGAGTTCAGCGAGCTGGCGCGGGCGTTCAACACCATGGCCGGGGAGCTGGCGCTGCGCAACGCCCGCATCCGCGAGAAGGCCGCCGAGCACGAGGAACTGCTGAAGAACATCTATCCCGAGGTGGTGGCCGAGCGGATCAAGCTGGGGCAGACCGCCATCGCCGAAGCGGTGCGCAACGTCAGCATCCTGGTGCTCAACATCGGCGGCGTGAGCGCGCTGTACGACAGCAAGCAGCACGCCACCGTGGCGCTGATGAACGAGATCATCGACGCCTTCGACGAGGCGGCGGAGCGGTTCGGCATCGAGAAGCTCAAGACACTGGGCGAGAGCTATTTCGCGGCCAGCGGCCTGACCACGCCGCGGCTCGACCACGCCGCGCGCGCCGTGGCCTTCGCCGCGGAAGCCTGCCGCATCCTCGACCGGCTGCGCCGCAAATGGGGCCTGCCGCTCAACCTCGGCGTGGGCATTGCCTCGGGCGATATCGAGGCCGGGCTGATCGGCCGGCAGCGCACGGTGTACGACGTGCTGGGCACCACCATGGTCATCGCCCGCCGCATCGCCCAGGAGGCTGGCCCGAACGCCATCCGGGTCAGTTTCGCGACCTACGAGATGCTCGGCGATACCGCCGGCTTCGAACCCAGGCCGCCGATCGTCGCCAGTTCGGTCGGCGCGATCGCGACCTACGAGCGCCAGGCGCTGTCCCGCCTCCCCCAGGAGGCGTGAGGTGGAACCGCAGCACGACTGGCCGGTCCTGCTTGCCTGGACCGCGGTTGTCGTTCTCGTCTATCCGCTGCTGACGCTGATCACCGCCGAATGGTCGCGCCGCAGCGACGGGGCGAACCGGGCGCTGCGGCGGTCGCTGCGGATGGTGCAGACCGTCCTGCTGCCCTGCCTGGCGGTCTGGCTCGTGGTCGACAAGCTGACCGACCTGCCGGCCGACAACCTGCTGATCCGGCTCGTCGAGACGGCCTTCGGCATCGCCGTGCTGCATACCGTGGTGGTGGCCGCGCATGGCGCCCTGGCGCTGCTCGCCGCCCGCTCGCGCACGCCGCGGCTGCTCTACGACCTGGCGCTCTCGGTGCTGGTGGTGATCGGCGCCGCGGTAATCATTTCGACGGTCTGGGGCTTCGACTTCACCCGCCTGCTGTCGGTGATCGGCGTCGGCTCGGTGATCATGGGCCTGGCCCTGCAGAGCGTGATCGGCGGCGTGGTGTCGGGCGTGCTGCTGCTGTCGGCGCGGCAGTTCAACATCGGCGACTGGCTGCGCACCGGCGGCATGGTCGGACGCGTCGTGCAGGTGGACTGGCGCTCGGTGACGCTGCGGGTTTCCGACACCGAACTCTACGTGCTGCACAGCGCGATGCTGTCGTCCAGCGCCTTCACCGTGATTGACCGCCACCAGCCGACGCCGGCCTTCGCCAGCGTGGTGATCGGCTACGAGCATTCGCCCGACAAGGTGCGCGCCATGCTGCTGCAAGCCGCGCGCGGCGTGCCGCAGTCGGTCGGGCCGGAGCAGGCCGGGTGCTGGGTGGTCGAATATCTGCCGAGCGGCATCCGCTACAAGGTCGCGGTATCGGTCAGCGATCCCGGCCGGATCGAAAGCGCGACGGACGAGCTGCTCAGCCGCATCTGGTTCGTGGCGCAACGGCACGCCATGTCGGTGGCCCCGGGCAAAGGCGAGGGCAACAACCTGCTGCACCAGGGCCAGACCGCGGCGCAGCGCAGCGAATTGCTGGTCGCGACCGGCGCGTTCCGCCGCTCGGCCGAGGCCCTGGGCGAGCTCGGCGAGGCGGCGCAGGTGCAACGCTGGCGGGCCGGAGAGACGATTTTGCGCACCGGCGAGAGCGTCACCGCCGTGTTCGTGGTGCAGCGCGGCGAAATCCGCGCCTTCATGCGCTCCGCCACGGCGCGGGTGGAGCTGGACCGGCTGTCCGCCGGCGAGATCTTCGCCATCCGCGAGGCCTTCCGCGGCGCGGCGAGCCCGGTGGACGTGGTGGCGGCGGAGGAGAGCGAACTGCTGTCGATCCCGACCCGCGCGCTGCAGGCGCTGCTGGACCACGACCCGGCGCTGGCCGCGGACATGGAAATCATCCTGGAAAGCCGCACGCAGGCGCTCGGCAACCTGCATGCCGCGCCGGCTCAGCAGGATCCGGTTATCTAGCCCCCGCCCACCGCGATGCTCAGCATCGGCCCGCCGGTCGAGGGCGGCACCGAGTGCAACGCGATCAGCTGGGTCAGCAGCACGAAGGTGGACTTGCTGTCGAGGTCGTTGTCCGGAATGTAGAACCATGTGCCGCGGTAGTTGATCGCCACGCTCGCATCCGCCGGCGGCGTGTCGGACGACAGCACGTGGAACACGCCGCCCAGCAAATCCTGCCAGTCGAACGGCGTCTTGCCGTCGTCGTGCACGGTCGTGCGCACGCGGCCCGCGGCAACATCGCGCGGCGGGGCGTCGATGCCCTGCGACAGGTAGTTGATCGCGGCGATCAGTGAACGGGTCGACAACACTACGGAACGATCGTTCGGCGCCGCCGCGCCCGACAAAACGGTGAACCGGTCCACGTTGGGCGCGAGCCCGAGCAGGTGCTTCACGCGCAGCGCCGGCGGCGTCATCGCGGCGCTGTGCAGAATGCGCAGTTCCACCCCCTTGCCGTCCGCGGTGCGGCCGAGATCGAGGTTCAGCTCGCGCTGCAACTGGCGCAGCAGCAACACCGCCTCGCGGAAGTCCTTGAACTCCGGCTCAAAGGAGGGCGTCGACCCGGAGGCGGTGGGGGCGTTGCGCAGGCCGTTCATCGCCTGCACCGCGACCGACAGCACGCGGTCGATCGACTGGCCGGAGCGCACCAGCAGCAACAGCAGCTCCGGGTTCATCGGCGTCATCATCTGGCGGACGAATTTCTCGCCTTCGATCGGGGCATAGAACACGGTCGGGTTCTCGCTGACGGAGATCCCGGCCGGGCCGAGGGTGAGGCCCTGCGTGGTGGCGCTGCTGATGAACTGGGTTGCCGGGTTGGCCACCGCCGGAACGTTCTGCAGGAAATTGGCCGACGCGCTGGCCTGGGCGCTCCTGACCATGTTCTGGGTCGCCGCGATCCGCTCGACGGTGGTGAAATACAGCGTGTCGCGGTAATGCGAGCGCACCAGGTTCAGCAGCAGTTCCTGGTCGTTGGTATGCTGGATGGCCATGTTGTACTCGGCGCGGTTGGCGCGGATGCTTTCCGGTCCGATCGGACCGCAACCGGCCTGCAACAACAGCCCGAGACCCATCACGCTAACGACGTAACCGCGGCCCGTCATGGTGTGTTGCTTCTCTTTCGTCCAGCGCCGGACGTTCCATTTGCATTATCAAAATGCTACCAGATCGATCATAGCCGCGCACCTGTGCGGGTCAAGAAATGCATGACCGAACAGTTGAGTACCATTGGTTCATAATCAACGCGATGCGGCGCTCACACGTTCGGTCGCTTGCCCTCGTCGGCGGCGCGCCAGAGATACCAGGCGGCGTAGGAGCGAAACGGCGCCCACATCTCGCCGATGGCGGCCAGGTCGCGCGCCCGCGGCTGCTCGGCCAGCCCGTGCAGCCGGCGGTAGCCGTCGCGCACGCCGAAATCGTCGACCGGCAGAACGTCGGGGCGGCCCAGCGTGAAGATCAGCAGCATCTCCACGGTCCAGCGCCCGACGCCGCGGATCTGGGTCAGCCGCTCGATCAGGGCGGCATCGTTGAGTCGCGCCGCCGCCCGGCGGGTCGGCACCACGCCCTCCGCCGCCTTTGCCGCGACGTCGCGGATCGCCGCCATCTTGTTGGCCGAGAAGCCGGCGGCCCTGAGCGCCGCGTCCGGGGTCGCCAGCAGCATGGCGGGGCTCGGGAACTCGACCCCCGGATAGAGCGCGCAGAACCGCGCCAGGATGCTGCGGGCGGCGTTGGCGTGCAGTTGCTGGTGGGCGACGGCGCGCACCAGCGCCTGGTACGGCTGCTCGGCGCGGTCCGCTTGCAGCCGGCAGCGCCCGAGGCGGGTGATCAGGCCGTCCATGGCCGGGTCGACGCTGCGAAGGTGCCGCACGGCGATGCGCATGCGCCAGCTTGTCATCCGATGGCCGCGGGCGCCATCCCCGATGCCGCTGCCCGGCACCGCACCGGCGCGCGCGGGACGGCGATGGGCGAATGCCAGCAATGCCGCCCATGCGCACTCCCGGCGCCCGGGCAGCGGGCCTGGCTCGCGGCGCTTGCCTTTATTTTCCGACCGGGCGCACCATGTCTGCCGTTTCACGGGGACGCCGCGACCGTTCCCCATCGGGGCAATGACCATGGCCCGGATACAGCGTCTCGGCATTGACCGCGACGAGGTGCAGGAGGAGGCGAACCGCCAGACCATGAGCCTCGCCGGGCTCGCGGTGGTGTTGTTCCTCATTGTCGCCGGGCTCTACGTGGTGCAGCAGCTCGCGCTGAAGACGGCGATCGAGGATTGCCTGCTGGCCGGCCGCTCCAACTGCGACGCGCTGCTCATCCGCGGCCCCGCGCGCCCTTGACGTTCCGCCGGGCTGTGTCAGCGTGCTGGCGCAGGACGGGAGAAGGTGCATGCGCGTCGCCGAAATGGACTGGCGGATGATCGAGGACTGGGCGCGGGCGGACGACCGCGCCGTGTTGCCGCTGGGCAGCACCGAGCAGCATGCCGGGCTGTCGCTGATGACCGACGCGATCCTGGCCGAACGGGTCGCGGTGGAGGCGGCCGAGCCGCTCGGCGTGCCGGTGTTCCCGGTGATGCCGTTCGGCTTCTCGCCGCATTTCCAGGCTTTCCCGGGCAGCATGACGTTGCGGGTCGACACCCTGTGCGCGGTGGTGCGCGACCTGTTCGACAGCCTCAAGCGCTCCGGCTTCCGGCGCATCCTGCTGGTCAACGGCCATGGCGGCAACGCCCCCGCCGGCTCGCTGGCACAGGAATGGATGATGGACAACCCGGACTGCCGGGTGCGCATCCACGACTGGTGGCGGGCGCCGCGCACCTTTGCCAAGGTACTGGAGATCGACCCGGTCGCCAGCCACGGCAGCTGGATGGAGAACTTCCCGTGGACCCGCCTGGCCGGCACGCCGGCGGACGAGGTCAAGGACATGATCGACATCGACCGGCTGCGCACGCTGGCGCCGTTCGAGGCGCGCACCCTGCTGGAGGACGGCAACTACGGCGGCCGCAGCCAGCGCCCCGACGCGGACATGCTGGCGATCTGGCAGGTCGCCGTGGCGGAAACCCGCGCCATGCTGGAGGCCTGGTGATGGGCCCGATCCTGATCTGGGGCGCCGGCGCGATCGGCGGCACCTGCGGCGCCTATCTCAAGCGCGCCGGCCATGACGTCAGCTTCGTCGACATCGTGCCCGCGCATGTCGAGGCGATCCGCAGCAGCGGGTTGCGCATCACCGGGCCGGTCGATGAGTTCAGCGTGGTCGCGCCGGCCTTCCTGCCCGAGCAGGTGCAGGGGATGTGGCGGCACGTGTTCCTGTGCGTGAAGGCGCAGGACACCGAGGGCGCCACCCGCGCCATCACGCCCCATCTCGCCCAGGACGGCTATATCCTGTCGCTGCAGAACGGGCTGAACGAGACCATCATTTCGCGCATCGTCGGCCGCGACCGCACCATCGGCGCCTTCGTCAACTACAGCACCGACTGGATCGCCCCCGGCGAGGTGCTGTTCGGCTCGCGCTCCTCGGTGGTGCTCGGCGAACTCGACGGCGCCATCACGCCGCGGCTGGAGGAGCTGCTGGGGGTGATGCGCGACTTCGAGCCGGACGCCATCATCACCGACAACATCTGGGGCTACCTGTGGGGCAAGCTGGGCTACGGCGCCATGCTGTTCGCCCAGGCGCTCGGCAATCTCGGCATTGCCGACTGCCTGGCGCGGCCCGAGCTGCTGGCGGTGTGGCGGGCGCTGGCGCGCGAGGCGCTGGCGGTGGCGGCGGCCGAGGGCGTGCGGGTGGAGAAATTCCCCATGTTCGACCCGGCCGCCTTCATGCCGGACGCGCCCGAGGGGGCGGCACGCGCGGCCATCGCGCGCATCGTCGAGCTGAACCGCCACAGCGCGAAGACGCATTCCGGCGTCTGGCGCGACCTCGCGGTGCGCAAGCGCCGCACCGAGGTCGATGTGCAGATCGCCCCGATCATGGAGGTCGGCGCCCGCCACGGCATCGACACCCCGACCGTTCGCCGGCTGGTCGCCCTCATCCACGAGGTCGAGGACGGCAAGCGCCCACTTTCCGACGACAACCTCCTGGAGCTTCTGCAGCCATGAACATTCGTTTCGACGGCAAGGTGGTGGCGGTCAGCGGTGCCGGCCACGGCATCGGTCGCGCCATCGCGCGCAGCTTCGCCGGGCTCGGGGCGACGGTGTTCGCCGCCGATATCAATGCGGACAACCTCAAGGAAACCGCCGCGACCGGCAACATCGTCACCCAGGTCGTGGACCTCAGCGACCGCCGCGCCGCGGCGGGCTGGATCGCCGAGGTGGAGCGCAAGGCCAGCGGGCGGTCGATCTTCGCGCTGGTGAACAACTGCGGCGGCGTCACCGGGCAGACCGCCAAGCCGCTGGAGCAGGTCACCGACGAGGAATGGGACCGCATATTCGCGGTCAACATCGGCGCCGCCATGGCGCTGTCGCGCGCGGTGGCGCCGGGCATGAAAAAGGCCGGCCATGGCCGCATCGTCAACATCAGCTCCGGCGCCGGGCTGCAGGCCTCGCTCACCGGCATCCAGGCGTACTGCTCGGCCAAGCACGCCGTGGTCGGCCTGACCCGCCAGATGGCGCACGACTTCGGGCCGTTCGGCATCACCGTCAATTCGGTGGCGCCCGGCCTCATCCGCTCCAACCCCGACACCGAGAAGCAGTGGGCGAGCTACGGCGAGGACGGCCAGAAGGCGCTGGTCGAGCGGATCGCGCTCAGGCATCTCGGCAGCGCGCAGAACATCGCCGACGCGGTGATCTTCTTCGCCTCCGACCTGGCGAGCTTCGTGAACGGGCAGATCCTGCAGGTGGACGGCGGCCGATGACGAATGAGGTTGCCGCGGTCGACGGCTGGATGGCGGCAAACCGGGCGCGCCTGCTCGACGAACTGCTCGGCTTCATCGCCAAGCCGAGCGTATCGACCGACCCGGCCTACGCGGCCGGTCTGGCCGCCGCCGCCGACCTGCTGGCGGCGCGGCTCAGCCGGATCGGGCTGAACCACGTGCAGTTGCTGGACGGCGGCGGCCACCAGGCGGTCTACGGCGCCTGGACCGGGGCGGTAGGCGCGCCGACCATCCTGGTCTACGGCCATTACGACGTGCAGCCGCCGGCGCCGCTGGAGGCATGGGACACGCCGCCGTTCGAGCCGAGCATCCGCGACGGCCGCATCTACGCCCGCGGCGCCTCGGACGATAAGAGCCCGCTGTGGATAGCCGTGTCGGCGCTGGAGGCCTGGCTGGCGGTGCACGGACGGCTGCCGGTGAACGTCAAGGTGCTGCTGGAGGGCGAAGAGGAAGTCGGCAGCCAGACGCTGCCCGCCATCATGGCCGCGCATCGCGACCTGCTGGCGGCGGATGTGCTGGTGTCGGCCGACGGTGGGCGCTGGCGGGAAGGGATGGCCACGGTCAACACCAACAGCCGCGGCATCGTCGGCCTGGAGGTGCATGTGCGCACCGCCGGGCACGACCTGCATTCCGGCCGCTACGGCGGGCCGGTGGGCAATGCGCCGATGGTGCTGGCGCGGCTGCTGGCGACGTTGCACGACGCGCACAACCGCATCGCGGTGGCCGGGTTCTTCACCGGGCTGCAGCGGCCCAGCAACGCCGATTACGCCGGCATGGCGGCGCTGGAATTCGACGCGGCGGCCTTCTACGCCGACATTGGCGCCCGTCCCGGCGCCATGGAGCCGGGGGTGCACCTGCTGGAATCGCTCTGGCTGCGCCCGACGCTGGAAGTGAACGGCCTGTGGGGCGGCTATACCGGGGCCGGCGGCAAGACCGTCATCCCGGCGGAGGCGCACGCCAAAATCACCTGCCGGCTCGGTCCCGGCCAGGACCCCGACCACGTCGCCGCCGCGGTCACCGCGCACCTGGCGCAGCGCGCGCCGGCCTGGGCGGATGTCGCGGTGGAACTGGCCGAGGTGGGCACCCGAGCCTATGCGGTGCCGGAGGACGACCGCTTCCTGCTGGCGGTGGAGCGGGTGATCGAGCAGGTGCATGGGTCGAAGCCGGTGCGCGTGGGCATCGGCGGCACGCTGCCGATCTCGGCGATGGCGAAGGAGCGGCTCGGGCTGGAGACGGTGACGTTCAGCTATGCCGTGGCCGACGAGAGAATCCATGCGCCGAACGAGTTCTTCCGGCTGTCCAGCTTCGACGACGGACTGCGCGCCTGGACCCGCCTGCTGCCCGAACTCGGCGCGGTCCGGACGCCGGGCTGAACCAACGCCCCGCCCGGGGGGAAGGGGAGGGGGCATGCCCCGCGATGACGAGACCGCCCGCGTGGTTGCGCCGCCGCCGCTGATCTTCGGCACCGCGCTGGTGACGGGTTGGCTGCTCAACTGGCTGGTGCCGGCCCCGGTGGCGCCGGTCGCCTTCGCGCGCGGGGCCGGCGCGCTGCTGGCGGCGGGCGGGCTGGCGTTTGGCGTGATGGCGTGGCGAGAACTGGGCCGCGCCGCCACGGCGGTCAATCCGTACCGCCCGACCACCTCGCTGGTGCGCAGCGGCGCGTTCGCCTACAGCCGCAACCCGCTCTATGTGGCGCTGATCGCGCTGTCGCTCGGGGCGGCGCTGCTGGCCAACGCGTTGTGGTGCGTGGTGGCGCTGGTGCCGGCCGTGGCGGTGCTGCGACTCGGCGTCATCAGCCGCGAAGAGGCCTATCTCGAGCGCCGGTTCGGCGAGCAGTACCGCGTGTACCGCGCCGCCACGCGACGCTGGCTCTGATTGGTGCGCACGGGATGGGTCGGCGTCATGAACTTTCGAGATCGTTCAGTGCCTGA
>CAIMEK010000694.1 GCA_903839965.1 uncultured Acetobacteraceae bacterium
CACCGAGACGTGCTTGCCCTTGGGGATCAGGTACTCGGTGTCCTCGCCGGTCTCGTCGTTCTTCACGATGACGCGGCGTTTCGCCTTGTAGTCCTTGCCGAACTCCACCCGACCGTCGATCTCCGCGATGATCGCGTGGTCCTTCGGCCGGCGCGCCTCGAACAGTTCGGCCACGCGCGGCAGACCACCGGTAATGTCACGGGTCTTGCTGCCCTCGCGCGGGATGCGCGCCAGCACGTCGCCGGCCGCCACCTCGGCGCCGTTCTCCACCGACAGGATCGAGTCGGGGCTGAGGAAGTAGCGTGCGTCGGTGCCGTTGGGCAGGCGCAGCACGCCGCCGCTCTCGTCCTTCAATTGCAGGCGGGGGCGCAGGTCGACGCCGCGGGCGTTCTGCTTGTAGTCCACCACCACCTTGGAGGTCAGGCCGGTCACCTCGTCCATGCGCTCGACGAGGGTCACCCCTTCGATCAGGTCGAGGTACTCCACCTTGCCCGCCCGCTCGGTGATGATCGGCAGGGTGAACGGGTCCCATTCGGCCATCTTCTGGCCGCGCGCGACCGGCGAGCCCTCGTCGGTGAGCAGCCGCGCGCCGTACGGCACGCGGAAGCGGGCCCGCTCGCGGTTCTTGTCGTCAGTCAGCACCAGTTCGCAGTTGCGGCTCATGACCACCGGCACGTTCTGGCTGTTCATGACCACGGCGCGGTTCTTGACCGCGACTGTGCCGTCGTGGCTGGCCTCCAGGCTCGACTGCTCGGCGCCGCGCTGCGCCGCGCCGCCGATGTGGAAGGTGCGCATGGTGAGCTGCGTGCCGGGTTCGCCGATCGACTGGGCGGCGATGACGCCCACCGCCTCGCCGACGTTCACCGGCGTGCCACGGGCCAGGTCGCGCCCGTAGCAGTGGGCGCAGACGCCGATCTTCGCCTCGCAGGTCAGCACCGAGCGGATCTTCACCGCCTCGACGTAGGCCTTCTCGATGCGTTCGGCGTGCTCTTCCTCGATCAGCGTGTTGTTGGCCACCAGCACCGCGCCGGACACCGGGTCCAGCACGTTCTCGGCCGTGGTGCGGCCCAGGATGCGCTCGGACAGGCTGGACACCACCTCGCCGCCGTCCATCACCGGGCGCACGGTCAGGCCGCGCTCGGTGCCGCAATCGTCCTCGACGATGATGCAGTCCTGCGCCACGTCAACCAGGCGGCGGGTCAGGTAGCCCGAATTGGCGGTCTTCAGCGCGGTGTCCGCCAGCCCCTTGCGGGCGCCGTGGGTGGACTTGAAGTACTCGAGGACGGACAGGCCTTCCTTAAAGTTGGCGATGATCGGCTGCTCGATGATCTCGCCCGAGGGCTTGGCCATCAGGCCGCGCATGCCGGCCAACTGGCGCATCTGCGCCGGCGAGCCGCGCGCGCCGGAGTGGCTCATCATCCACACCGCGTTGGTTTCCCGGCCCGACGCGCCCTTGGAGATCTCGCGCATCATCGCCGTGGTGACCTCGTCGGTGCAGCGCGACCAGGCATCGACCACCTTGTTGTAGCGCTCGCCCGCGGTGATCAGGCCGTCCTGGTACTGCTGCTCGAACTCCTTCACCTCGACCTGGGTGCTGGCGATCAGGGAGGCCTTCTCGGTCGGGATGATGAGGTCGTCCTTGCCGAACGAAATGCCGGCCTTCGCAGCCTGGTTGAAGCCCAGGCCCATCAGGCGGTCGGCGAAGATCACGCACTCCTTCTGGCCGCAATGGCGGTAGACCGCGTCGATCACGTCGGAGACGTTCTTCTTGGTGAGCTGGCGGTTGATCAGGCTGAACGGCACCGCCGGATGCCTGGGCAGCACCTGTGCGATCAGCATGCGGCCCGCCGTGGTGACCAGCCGCTGCACGATCGGGTTGCCGTTCGCATCGACGCCATTGTAGCGGGCGCGGATTTTGTCGTGCAGGCCGATGATGTGGTGGTGCAGCGCCGCCTCGATCTCGCCGATGGAGCCGAAGGCGGGGGCCCGCTCGTCATCGACGGCCCGATAGGCGGGGGTTTCCAGCGACAGGAAGTAGATGCCGAGCACGATGTCCTGGCTCGGCACGATGATCGGCTTGCCGTTGGCGGGGCTGAGGATGTTGTTGGTGGACATCATCAGCACGCGGGCCTCGAGCTGCGCCTCCAGGCTCAGCGGGACGTGCACGGCCATCTGGTCGCCGTCGAAGTCGGCGTTGAAGGCGGTGCAGACCAGCGGGTGCAGCTGGATCGCCTTGCCCTCGATCAGCACCGGCTCGAAAGCCTGGATGCCCAGGCGGTGCAGCGTCGGCGCCCGGTTCAGCATGACCGGGTGCTCGCGGATCACCTCCTCGAGGATGTCCCACACCTCGGGGCGTTCCTTTTCCACCATCCGCTTGGCGGCTTTGATGGTGGTGGCGTGACCGTATTTTTCCAGCTTGGCGTAGATGAACGGCTTGAACAGCTCGAGCGCCATCTTCTTCGGCAGGCCGCACTGGTGCAGCTTGAGTTCGGGCCCAACCACGATGACCGAGCGGCCCGAATAGTCCACGCGCTTGCCCAGCAGGTTCTGCCGGAACCGGCCCTGCTTGCCCTTCAGCATGTCCGACAGCGACTTCAGCGGACGCTTGTTGGCGCCGGTGATGGCGCGGCCGCGGCGGCCGTTGTCGAACAGCGCGTCCACGGCCTCCTGCAGCATGCGCTTCTCGTTGCGCAGGATGACTTCGGGCGCCTTGATGTCGATCAGCTTCTTGAGCCGGTTGTTGCGGTTGATGACGCGACGATAGAGATCGTTGAGATCCGAGGTCGCGAACCGTCCGCCCTCGAGCGGCACCAGCGGCCGCAGGTCGGGGGGCAGCACGGGGAC
>CAIMEK010000695.1 GCA_903839965.1 uncultured Acetobacteraceae bacterium
CAGACGCTGCCGAAGAAGGTGAAGGCCAGCAGTGCGGTCGGCAGCAGCAGTTCCGTTGACATGTCAGACTTCCAGCAACGTATCGAGCCAGGCCCTTTCGAGTCCGAAACCGCGCAGCCGTTCGGCGAAGGCGGGTCGCAACGCCGGGGCGCGCCATTTTCCCAGCAGGCCGCCGGCCGCGTTCTCGCCCTCGTAGGTCCAGGTGACGATGTCGTTCATGGTGATGACGTCGCCCTCCATGCCGCTCACTTCGCTGAGCTGCGTGAGGCGGCGCACGCCGTCGCGCATGCGTTCCAGCTGTACCACCAGGTCGAGCGCGCCGGCGATCTGGGTGCGGATGGCGCGGATGGGGAACTGCGCCGCCCCCATCTGCACCATGTTCTCGATGCGGGTGAGCGCGTCGCGGGCGGAGTTGGCGTGGATGGTGCTGAACGAGCTGTCATGGCCGGTGTTCATGGCCTGCAGCATGTCGAGCGCTTCCTCGCCGCGCACCTCGCCCACCACGATGCGGTCGGGACGCATGCGCAAGGCGTTGCGCAGCAGGTCGCGCTGCGTTACCTGGCCGTGCCCTTCGAGGTTCGGCGGCCGCGTTTCCAGCCGCACGACATGCGGCTGCTGCAACTGCAGCTCGGCCGCGTCCTCGATGGTGACCACGCGTTCGCCGTCGTCGATGAGCTGGCTCATGGCGTTCAGCAGGGTGGTCTTGCCGGAGCCGGTGCCGCCGGAGATCAGCACGTTCAGCCGGCAGCGCGCGGCGATCTGCAGCAGGCGGCCGACCGCCTTGGGCATGCTGCCGGATTCGGCCATCGCCGCGAAGTCGATGCGCATGCGCGCGAACTTGCGGATCGAGATGCACGGCCCGTCGAGCGCCAGCGGCGGGAAGATGACGTTCACGCGGCTGCCGTCGGGCAGGCGCGCGTCGCAGAGCGGGCTGCTTTCGTCCACCCGGCGCCCGATGGTGCCCACCATCTTCTGCGCGATCGTCGCCACGTGCTGCGCATCGCGGAAGCGCACCGGCGAGGGCAGCACCTTGCCTTTCACTTCGACGAACACGCGGTGCGGGCCGTTGACCATGATGTCGCTGATGCCGTCGTCGGCCAGCAGCATTTCCAAGGGTCCGTAGCCGACCATGTCGTCGGTGAGTTCCAGGGCGAGCTGGGTTTCCTCCGCGGCCGAGAGATGGATGCGCTCGCTGTTGGCGATGTCGTGGATCATCGGCTTGATCTGGGCGCGCAACTGCTCGCGGGGCAATTGCGCCGCCGCCGCCGGATCGAGCTGCTCGAGCACCTTCGCGCGCAGCCGCGACAGCACGGTGGAGGCCACCATGTTGGAGGCGACAACGGGGAAGGCGACGCTCGCCTCGGGCTCGTCCGGCCGCTGCCCGAACGGCCTCATGCGCGGAACATCCGCGCCAGCCAGGACGGGCGATTCCTGCCGATGCCCAGGCCGGCGACTTCCTGCGCCAGCGGCAGCAGGGAACGGCGGAAGGCGCCGCTCGCCCGCAGGGCCGGCATGCCGAGATTGTTGGCCCGCAGGATCGCCTTGCCCACATCGGGCAGCACGAACATCAGACCGCCGTTCAGTTCGCGACGGACCAGCGCCGGCTTGAGGCCGCCCGGCACGCCGGCGCGGTTCAGCACGAAGGTGGCCTGCGCCCCGCAGCCGCTCTGCGTTGCCCAGCGGCGCAGGCGCTCGGCATCGCGCACGGACACCACATCGGGCGTCATCACCAGCAGAAGCTGCCGCGCCATGCGCAACACCTGCCGCTCGGCAACGCCGGGACGCGCCGGCATGTCCACGACGATGTAGTTGAAGTGCTGCGACAGTTCGCCGAGCACGCGCCGCATGCCTTCCTGGGTGGGCGCGCACGGCGCATCCATCGGTTCCTGCGCCGCGATCAGCCGCAGGCGGTCGTTCACCGGCACCGAGCAGCGGTCGAGGAACAGCGAATCGGCGCGTTCCGGACTCTCCAGCGCGATGCGCAGCCCGCTGCCGGGCTGGATGCCAAGCTGCAGCGCGGTGGTTCCGGTGGTCAGGTGCAGGTCGAGCAGGGCGACGTGGCCGTGCATCGAATTGGCCAGCTGCAGCGCCAGGTTCACCGCGACCGTGCTGGCGCCGGCGCCGCCGCGCGCGCCGCACACCGCCACCACCAAGCCGCCGCGGGTGGTGGCCTCGATCTGCGGAACGCCGGCGATCATGGGCGCGAAAACGCGCATCACCGCGTCGCGGCCGATCGGCTTGGGCAGGTACTCGGCGATGCCCATGACGCGCACCAGGTCGCGATAGAAGGCGATGTCGGCGTTCTCGCCCACCACCAGCACCTTCGAACTCGGGGCGCAGACCCGCGCCAGCCGCTCCAGCGTGTCCATCGGGTTGGCTACGCCGGACACGTCCACCACGAGGGCGGGGGGGGTGGCGCGTTTTTCGAGATGGCGGATGGCGGTCAGAATGGTGCCGCGCTGGACCTGCACGTCCTCCATGACGTCGTGCAGGCCGGCGCGCAAGGCCGTGGCGGTGGCGTCGTCGGAGACGAAGGCGAGCAGCTGCGTGCCGGGCGACTGCACCGGAGCCGCGCGAATGGCCTCCGCCGTCGTTTCGGATTCACTGCTGAGGAGTGGCTGCATTGGTGCCTCCGACCGTGAAGTTGTCCGCGCTGGGCAGCGGCTTGAGCTTGTCGTCGCGCAGGCGCTGGATGGCGGCGGACGAGGCGGCGCCCCGGCTGGTTGCCGCGCCGTGCCCGCGCGCCAGGTCGCCCGGGTCGGCGACCATGAGGCGCAGGTTGTGGTCGTTGTCTCCGGTCGCGCGCCAGGTGCCCGGCGCCTGGAAGGGATCCGCGTCGAGGGCGCAGCCCGCCAGCGCCACGGCGGCGATCAACGGCACGGCACGCAGGAAGGTTCGCGTCTGCATCTGCGTCACTCCAGGATGAAGCCGGTATTGGCGGGCACGTTGCGCGCCGGCGCCGCGCCACCGGCGAGCTGGCGGCCATACATCAGGCGATCGAGGTCGGTGGCGGGCTTGAAGTTGTCGGTGGGCAAGGCCAGGGCGCGCGGATCGTCGGTGGGGCGCACGATGTAGGGCGTCACGATGATCACCAGTTCGCTTTCGTCGCGCTGGAAGGCGGTGGACTTGAACAATGCCCCCAGCACCGGCACTTCGCCGAGCCCGGGCAGCCCGCTGCCGGTTTGCGTGCTGTTGTGGTTCAACAGCCCGGCGATCGCGAAGCTCTGGCCGGAGCCGAGTTCCACGGTCGTTTCGGCGCGCCGCACGGTCAGCGCGGGGATCTGGATGCTGCCGTTGGGAATCGGGACATTGACGGCGCCGTTGGTGGTCAGCTGGCTCACTTCCGGGCGCACCTTGAGATTGATGCGGTCCGAGCCGATCACGGTGGGGACGAAGGCCAGGCTGATGCCATACTGCTTGAACATCACGGTGATGGTGGTGGAGTTGCCGTTGCCGCTGCCCGCCACCGGGATCGGGAATTCGCCGCCGGCGAGGAAGCTTGCCGTTTCGCCGGACTGCGCGGTCAGGTTGGGCTCGGCGAGCAGGGTGATGAGCTGGTCGGCAGCGAGGGCATCGATGACGCCGTTGACATCCCAGTTCTTGGACATATAGCCGCCGCCGAACGAGTTGGTTGCCGGGGCGTTCGGGAGCAGCGCGCCGAGCGGCAACAGGGGGCTGATGAAGCCCGCCGCGGCAAGGCCGGTGCGCAGGCCAAACGCCCAGTTGCTGCCGCCGCCCAGCGCCTGCCAGTTGAAGCCAAGCTGGCGGGTGATGGAGCGGTCGATCTCGGCGATGCGCACCCGCACGTTCACCTGGATAGCGGCGCGCACATTGAGATTGTTGACGATGGCATCCTTGTCGCCGGAGAAGGCGCGCAGGATGGTGCTGATGCGATCGGCCGCGGCCGGCTGGTCCACCGTGCCGTCGACGATGATGCCCGAGGGGCCGCGGGTGAGCCGCAGGCCCTGCACGCCCGGCACGGCCTGGCGGATGGCGCTCTCCATCTGCCCGGTGCCGGGCGTGGTCGAGACCGCGAGGCCACCGGCGCGCATGGGGGCGCCCGCTTCGCCACGCACCGTCACGTCGTACTGGGCCACGGGGCGGCCGTTGTCCGCGGTGGCGATGACGGTGGTGTGGCCGGCCTTGACGCCGACCAGGAACAGCGTGGTCGGCGACGCCGGCTGCACGCGCACGACCTCGGGGTTGGCCGACAGCACGGTGGCGGCGGGCTCGGGCAGGGTGACCAGCTTGCCCGATCCGGAGTCCAGCACGAGCTGCTGCATGGCGGCCTGCTGGGGTTGGGCCAGCGCCGAGGATGAGGGTACCGCGGTGGCGAGGCACGCGCACGCGATGACGATACCGCCAACCAGAAGCCTGAGTTTCATCGGAAGGTAAACTCCTTGCTCTCGCTGCCCTGAATGACCCGCATGCGGGAAGCGGGCGCGACGGGTGAACCGATCAAAGCGGACGAGACATCGCTGCCGTAGACGGCGGCGCCGGAGCGCGGGGCGGCGCCGGGTTCCTCGGCGGCCCGCAGCGCCAGCGTCAGGCGGCCGAGTTGCTGTGCCACCGCGGCGCGTTCGGACTGGTCCGGCGTGACTTCGAGGGTGACGGTGCGGGCGAGCTTGCCGGCCGCGGCATCCACCGCCGCGCCCTGCATGATGCTCTGGTCGACCGCGACCACGCGCACGTTGCTCAGCACCGTTTCGCCGACGACACGGTGGCCGGCGTTGTCCTTGTCGCCGAGGTCCTGCGTCAGCACGACATCGACGCGATCGCCCGGCCAGATCAGGCCGCCGGTGCCGGTGACCGCGTCCACGCCGACGGCGACGGCGCGCGTGCCCGGCGTCAGCACCGCGGCGAGGAAGCCGCGATCGCGCGGGCGCAGCACGTCGGCCGTGGCGATCACGCCGCCGGGGTCGATCCAGCGCCGCAGCAGGGCGCCGCGCAAGGTGGTGCGCACTTCAGGGCTGTCGGTGAGGTCCGACGCGCCAACTTGGGCGGCCGCCACGGCATGCGTGGAGAGGTCCTCGTCCTTGATCAGGGTGCCGGCGGGCAGCGCGTGGGCGGCGACCAGCACGTTCACCGTCAACGGCACCGGGGCCGCCACCTGTTGCGCAACAGTGGGCAGGGCGATCGGGCGCACCGCCTGCCATGCCACCAGACCAAGGCCGGCAATGGAGGCGGTGATCAGGCTTGCGGACAACAGGCGCAGTGACATGGCTCAGACTCCGAGACCGGGGATGAGGACGCAGGCGCCACCTGCGGCGATCGCCAGCGCGTACGGCATCGAGCGGTGGGTGCGGATGCGCCAGGCTTCGACGACCACGGCGCGCGCCAGCAGCGATCGGCTGCGCACCGGGGCGAGGCGCGGCAGCAACCGCCGCGCGAGCAGGTAGCCGCAGGCGATGATGCCGCCGGCCACCGCGGTGGCGACGACGAGGTTCCATACCGCCTCCGGCGGCAGGCCGAGGGCCAGCGCGCTCATCAATTTGACATCGCCGCCGCCCAGCAGGCCGCGCGAGAAGATCGCGACCAGAACGATGCACAGGCCGCCGGCGGCGAGCATGGACCAGCCGAGC